>CBIHMD010000199.1:0-5630 GCA_966210655.1 uncultured Thalassospira sp. | reverse complement strand
GGGCAATCACCTGCCCCTCCTCGATCTTAAGATCAATGCCTTTAAGGACTTCGAGCTCGCCAAAGCTTTTGTGGATAGCGTGCAGTTCAACGAGCGACATGACGAAGTTTTCCTTCCAGATGGCGGGCATAAAGCGAAAGCGGGAAACAGATCAGGAAATACATGACTGCCACACAGCCATAGACCGTAAAGGGCGCATAGGTCGCATTGGTGATCATCGTACCGGCCTTGGTCAGTTCGACAAACCCGATGATCGAGGCAACCGCCGTCCCCTTGACCACCTGCACCGAAAAGCCGACCGTCGGCGGCACCGCAATGCGAAGCGCCTGCGGCAGAATGATATAGCGCATCTGCTGGCGGAAATTCATGCCAAGGCTTGCCGATGCTTCCCATTGACCAAGCCCGATGGATTCAACGCACCCCCGCCAGATTTCGGTCAGAAACGCACTGGTAAACAGCGTTAACCCCAGCATCGCCGCGATCCAGGGCGACACATCAACCCCGATCAGCGGCAGGCCGAAAAACACGATGAATAGCTGCATCAAAAGCGGCGTGCCCTGAAACAGTTCGACATAACCGCGCACCAATCGCATCACCCACGGATTGCCCGCGGTTTGAACCATCAAAAGCAAAAGTCCGACAATTCCTCCCAGCACAAACGCGGTAAGCGACAGCAACACCGTCCAGCGCGCTGCCAGCAGCAGGTTATAGACAATATCCCAAAGGCTAAACTCAGACATGACTGCGCCGTTCAAACAGGAAGTTGCCGAAGATCTTCAAACCCCACCGCAGCAGAACCGACATCGCCAGATAAAGCGCTGTCGCCACGAAATAGACCTCAAAAGCGCGGAAATTGACGGCCTGGATATAGTTCGCCGCAAAGGTCAGTTCCTCGGCCGCGATCTGCGAACAGACCGACGAGCCCAGCATGACGATCACGATCTGGCTTGAAAGAGCCGGCCAGATTTTCTTGAGCGCCGGACGGATAACGACATAGCGGAAAATCTGCACCCGGTTCATCGCAAGACTTTGGGCCGCCTCAATCTGCCCCTTGGGGATCGCAAGGATACCCGCCCGGATGATTTCCGTCGAATAGGCCCCCAGATTGACGATCATCGCCAGAACAGCGGCCTGAAATTCACTTAGCTTCACGCCAAGCGCCGGAAGCCCGAAAAAGATGAAAAACAACTGTACCAGAAACGGGGTATTGCGGATCAGTTCCACATATATGCCGACGACCTGGCTGATGACGGGGGCACGCGATGCACGTGCCCACGCCCCCAAAGTTCCCAGACTGACGCCAACCACAGCCCCGATGACGGTCAGTTCGGTTGTCAGGACAACCCCGTCAAGCAGCAATTCCCAATGGGGAACGATTGCACCGCACTCGAACTTAAAAGCCATAGAAACCTATCAATCCGGTCAGGGGTGAAGCCATCAGGCAATCAAGTCAGGATCAGAGCTTTTCCGGCAACGGAATGCCAAGCCACTTTTCGGCAATCGCGTTCAGACGGCCATCGGAAATCGATGCCGCAATGATCTCGTTGACCTTGGCTTTGAATGCGTCCTCTTCCTTGTTCAACCCGACATAGCAGGGCGTGTTTTTGATCAGGAATTTCGGTTCCGGCTTGCGCGGCGGGTTGCGTTCGATGATGGCTGCTGCCGTAACGTTACCCGTCGCAATCAGGTCAACCTGACCCGAAAGGAAGGCCGAAATCGTCCCGTTATTATCTTCGTATCGTTTGATTTCCAGATCAGCCGGGGCGATCTTGGTCAGTTCAAGATCTTCAATCGCGCCGCGCGTCACACCAACCGAATGCCCTGCAAGGTCTTCGGCACCCTTGACCGCAATATCAGCCGGGCCAAAAACGCCGTTATAGAACGGTGCATAAGGATCGGTGAAATCAATCACCTTTTCACGGTCCGGATTTTTGCCAAGGCTCGAAATCACCAGATCGACCTTGCCGGTAGTCAGATACGGGATGCGGTTGCTTGACGCGACCGGCACCAGTTCAAGTTTGACGCCAAGGTCGCTTGCGATCAGGGCGGCCATATCAATGTCATAGCCCTTGGGCTGCATGTCGGTGCCAACGCTTCCGAACGGCGGAAAGTCCTGCGGCACGGCGACTTTCAGAACGCCTGCTTCCTTGATGGTATCAAGCGCGCCTGCCGATGCACCGGCCAGCGGGGCCGCAATCATGGCAATCGCGGCGATGGTTGATTTCAGAAATTTGTTCATTTGCCTCTACCCGTATGAAAGTGGATTATTCGACTTATTTTTAATCTGCATAAAATAACTGCATAAAATTTATGCTATTGTCCATGGGTAAATTTCGCACTTGCGAAAAATCGCAAGCTGATTAAAGCTATAACGCTTAAATATATTGGATTTTCGCGTTGGATAAATTCTGGCACAACTGGTCAGACCAGTTATGGAAAATGCATGTCACGCATTGAAACCGCCCCGGAACGCGCCGCACGCGCCATTCGCAACCTGATTAAAAGCAACGGCTTAGGCCCCGGCGACTCTTTACCGGCCCAGCGTGAGTTGGCCGCCACCCTTGGCATCAGCCGCGCCAGCCTGCGCGAGGCACTGGCAACACTTGAAGCCATGGGACTGATCCGGGTCCAGGCTGGCAAGGGCGCTTATGTCGCCGATCCGCATGACGGATTGCCGCGCGATGACAATCAGAAACGTCAGGCCGCACAGGTCTATCAGTTCCGCCTTGCGATAGAACCCTATGTTGCAGGCCTCGCCGCACAGGCCCGCACCCGTGATCATCTGATCGCTCTTCAACGCAGCATTGATGACATGCAGGCCGCGTTCGAAACCGACGATCTGATCACCGCGGCCAATGCCGATACCGAATTTCATGAAATCCTGCTTTCCGCATCAGGCAATCCGCTATTTGCCGCCGCAATCTTCCCAACGGCACAAACCATCCATGAAAACCAGATGTTGCCCTTTACCAATGCCGCCGCGATCAAGGCCCCGCTTCGTGAACACGAACAGATCCTGCGCTATGTGCGTGATCGCAATCCATCGGGCGCACGCGATGCCATGCATTTCCATGTGCTAAGCGCGGCGACCCGGGCCAATATCGCCTTCCTGCGCCCCTAAGGCATAAGCCTTAAAAAAAACACACACAGACAAAACAAAACCCCCACCCGGTTGCCCGGATGGGGGTTTCGCAAATCAGCGCCTTCGCAAGCGAAGGCAAACCGAATTAGGCAGCGGTCAGATCGTCAGCCGAAACGCGGCCCGAACGTGAGTCGGTGCGCAGTTCGTAGTTGATCTTGTCGCCTTCCTGCGGGTGGTTCATACCAGCGCGTTCAACGGCGCTGATGTGCAGGAATACGTCATTTCCGCCTTCGTCCGGCTGAATGAAACCAAAGCCTTTGGTTGCGTTGAACCATTTAACGGTACCAGTTGCCATCTTTAAATCTCCTTTAGAGTGTCGATTGGCGTTACGGTGCATCCCGCGTGGATGCACCAATCAGTTTGGAAAGCTGCCTCAGGCGGTTTCGCGCCTGCTGCGGTTTCCGGAATTGTTTTCAGAACGGCGTTCGCCATTCGGGCGTGCGCCCGGACGACCACCGGCTGGCTTGCCGGGGCGCGCGCGACCCGGACGTGCGTTGCGGGCTGCCGGTTTGCCGGAATTGCCCGGTTTACCATTTGCAGTCGCACCGTTGCCGGTTGTGCGGCGCTCGTCCGAGCTGCCAAGGAATGAAAGGTTCGATGCAATGCGGTTGTCACCGCCGCCCGTCCCGTTCGAAGTCACCTTTTTCGGTGTCCGAACCCGGTTATCGCCATTGGCGCTACGGGCATCGCGGTTATCACGACCGTCACGGCGGGCACCTTCGCGGGCCTGCGGACGGGCCGCGGCGCGATCAGAACGCTCGTTGTTGCGATCATTGCGTTCGTTACGATCCGCACCCGCTTTGATACCGCCCTTGTAACGCCCGGAATTTTCCGAACCGCTGGCAACATCGCGCGTGGTTTCTTCGGTGCGACGACGATCATTGTTCCGGTCATTGCGATCATTACGACCACGGGCATCATTGCGCCCCTGACCATTACGACCACCGGCACCCGGACGACCACCGCCATTCCGGCCGCGCCCATTGCCATTGCTGGCACGGCGTTCCGGATTTGCATCGCGCTCGGCCTTCGAAATCGCGTCCTGCTCGGCGGCTGCCTTGGCATCGCGGCGATCAATTACCGGGATCGACTGACGGGTGGTTTTTTCGATATCACGCAAAAGACCGCGTTCTTCCTCGTCACAGAATGCAATCGCCGAACCGCTGGCACCACCGCGGGCAGTACGACCGATACGGTGCACGTAGCTTTCCGGGACATTCGGAAGTTCGAAATTCACAACATGGGTCACACCATCGACATCAATACCGCGCGCGGCAATGTCGGTTGCGACCAGAACGCCGATCTGACCATCCTTAAACGCATTCAATGCACGTTCACGCTGATTCTGGCTTTTATTGCCATGAATCGCGGCAGCACTGATTTTGCAGCTTTCAAGATGACGCGCCACACGGTCCGCCCCGCGCTTGGTGCGGGTGAAAACGAGGGTACGCTTGAAAAGCGGGTTATCAAGCAATTCCGCCAGAAGCTGACGCTTGCGGTTTTTCTCGATCATATAGACCGACTGCTCGACACGTTCCTGGGTCGTGGCAACCGGGGTCACCGAAACCTTGACCGGATCGGAAAGCATATCACCGGCAAGCTGACCGATCTGGGTCGGCATGGTGGCAGAAAAGAACAGGTTCTGACGATCACGCGGCAACATCTTGATGATGCGCTTGATCGGCGGCAGGAAGCCAAGATCAAGCATGTGATCGGCTTCGTCGAGCACGACGACATCAACATTGTTCAGCTTGAGCTTGCCGGCATCAATGTGATCAAGCAAACGCCCCGGTGTTGCGACAAGAACGTCAACACCCGGCGTAATCGCCTTGATCTGCGGGCCATGGGCAACACCGCCAACAACAACGGCAACAGAAACATTCATGAAGCGGCCATAGGCACGGAAGCTGTCGCCAATCTGGGCGGCCAGTTCACGCGTCGGCGCAAGCACAAGCACACGGCACGATTTCGCCGGGGTGCGGGTTTCGTTTTTGGAAAGACGGTCAAGGATCGGCAGCGCAAAAGCAGCAGTCTTGCCAGTGCCGGTCTGTGCTATCCCCAGAAGGTCTTTGCCTTCGAGGAGAGATGGGATGGCCTGTGCCTGGATCGGCGTGGGCACATCATACCCTTCATGCTTGAGAGCGCGAAGGACGGGCTCGGCCAGGCCGAGATCCGAAAACTGGGTCAAATAAAGGTATCTCTTGGTATTGTGGCAGCAGAGGGAAGGGAATCGACCCTTGAATGTATTACGTCAGCCCTGCGCCTTGCATATTCTTTCGGAAAAGCCCGCGTAGTAGGGCCCTTCAATGCGGTTTTCCAGTAGATCACTCAACAGGCGAGGCCAATAAAGTCCCCTCTACGCTTCTGGAGCGATCAAATAACAAGGGCACCATGCGCAGAGTTTTATCTGCTTGTCAAACACCATGTTTGTCATAAGCCACGCTTAAATTGCAAACAAGCCCGTCGCTTAAGCATTCCGGGCTTGTTT
>CBIHMD010000198.1:0-5643 GCA_966210655.1 uncultured Thalassospira sp. | reverse complement strand
GATCCCGTCATCATATTCGCAAATCACATCAACACGGTCGCCGGACCTGGCATTCAGCATGGCCAGATCATCGGGATGGATAAAGATGACCTTGCGTTCGCCGTAAACCCCGCGATAGCGATCATCAAGGCCGTAAACGGTCGTATTGTACTGGTCGTGTGATCGGAATGTCTGCAAGGCAAATTGCGATCTGCCGCCATTGGCCTTCTGGTTCTGACGGGCCTGTTGGTGGACCGTCTGACGGGGCAGGGCGGTATTGGCAAATGTTGCCTTGCTGCTTGGGGTGTTCCATTCCCGATGGGCGGCATCATTGCGCAGATGGAAACCACGTGGCTTGCGAAGGCGCGTGTTGTAATCGGCAAAGCCCGGAATGGTTGCTTCGATATGGCTGCGGATGCGTTCGTAATCATCGGCAAGGCTGGCCCAGGATACCACGTTGCTGCCAACCGTTGCCTCGGCAATGCCAGCGACAATTGCAACCTCGGACAGAAGATGCGGCGATGCCGGGCGGTTAATACCCGCCGATCCGTGCACCATGCTCATTGAATCTTCGACACTGACCACCTGTGACTGACCTTGGGAATTAAGGTCAATCTCGGTCCGGCCCAGACAGGGAAGGATAAAGGCAGTTTCCCCGGGCATTAGGTGCGAATGATTGGGTTTGGTCGCGATATTGACGGTGAGACGAAGGCTTTTCATCGCCTTTTCGACAAGGGCGCTATCAGGGGTCGCACGGGCAAAGTTTCCGCCCAACCCGATAAAGGCCTTGGCACTGCCATCAAGCATCGCACCGATGGCGGCCAGAACATTGTGACCGTGATTGCGCGGAACCGTGAAACCGAATTCCTTTTCCAAAGCATCAAGGAAGGAGTCGGACGGTTTTTCATTGATGCCCACCGTTCGGTCGCCCTGCACATTTGAATGTCCGCGCACCGGACACAAACCAGCGCCCGGCTTGCCGATATTGCCGCGCAGGAACATGAAATTGGCAATTTCACGAATGGTTGGCACGGAATGAAGGTGCTGGGTAATACCCATCGCCCAGGTGCAAATGACGCGTTCAGAAGACAAATAGACAGTGGCCGCCTGCTCGATTTCCTGTCGGCTCAGGCCCGACTGGTCTTCGATTTCCGACCAGCTGGTGGCATTGACCGCAGCGCGATATTCACTCAGTCCGTCGCAATGTTCATTGAGGAAGGCGTGATCAAGAACAGATGGCGCGCCCTTGGCGGTGGCTTCATCATCAGCGGCAAAGATCGCTTTGCTCATACCCCGGACGGCGGCCATATCCCCGCCCAGGCAGGGTTGGAAATAGTGGCTGGCGATTTCGGTCGAACCGCCATGCAGCATTTCAAGTTTGTCCTGCGGGTCGGAAAACCGTTCAAGCCCGCGTTCCCTGATCGGGTTAAAAACCACGATCTTTGCACCACGCATTGCCGCCCGGCGCAAATCGCCCAGCATGCGCGGATGATTGGTACCCGGATTCTGCCCAAGGACGAAAATGGCATCGGCCTTTTCGAAATCCTCAAGAAGGACCGTACCTTTGCCCACGCCGATGGCCTGACGCAAGCCAACGCCGCTTGCTTCATGGCACATGTTTGAACAATCGGGGAAATTGTTGGTGCCAAAGATGCGGACAAAGAGCTGATAGAGATAAGCGGCCTCGTTGCTGGCACGGCCTGATGTGTAAAACTCGGCCTGATCGGGGCTATCCAATCCTTTGAGGATGTCACCAATCTCGGCAAAGGCATCTTCCCATGCGACCGGCTGATAGGTATCGCTTTGACGGTCATAGCGCATCGGATGGGTGATGCGACCGTTCAGTTCCAGCTCGTAATCGCTTAGTTTGCTCAGTTCGGTTACGGTATGCTTGGCAAAGAATGCCGGTGTCGCCCGCTTTTCGGTCGCTTCCCAGGAAACGGCTTTGACGCCGTTTTCACAAAATTCAAAGGATGATCCGTGCTCGGGATCGCCCCAAGCACAACCCGGGCAATCAAAACCGTCAGGCTGATTGGCCTTAAGCATCGTGCGTGCACCGGTCAGGGGACTGCCGCTTTGCAATAATTGCGTACCGCAACTTTTCTGCGCACCCCAGCCACCAGCGGCCGATGATTTTTTTCCAATAAATATCTCGTTCATGTCGGCATCTATTTGCCGGATCGGAAATTAGGTCAAGTATGCAGACCTAATGGGGTGATAGAAAAAATTTATCAAACAGATCGGGCGATGATTTGAATGTGTTCAAAACGCAATCGGGGTCGAAACCAATTGATAGCTCCGACCCCGAGAAGTCATTGGCAATGCCGTAAAGGCAGATTACGCGCCGCGGATTGCCTCGATATTGTTGGCATATTCCGACGGGCCGCCTTTGAAGGTTGCTGATCCGGCGACCAGAACGTTCGCGCCGGCTGCGATCACCTGTGGGGCGATTTCCGGGTTCACGCCGCCATCAACTTCAAGGTCGATATCACGGCCGGTGGCGTCGATCATCTTGCGGATGCGTTTGATTTTCTCAAGCTGGCTTGGAATGAATTTCTGGCCGCCAAAGCCCGGGTTCACGGTCATGACCAGAACAAGGTCAACCATGTCCATGACATATTCGATCACGCTTTCCGGCGTCGACGGGTTCAGCGACACCCCGGCTTTTTTGCCAAGCGATTTGATCAGCTGAAGCGAACGATGCAGATGCGGGCCTGCTTCGGCATGGATGGTGATGATGTCCGAACCGGCATTAGCGAAGGCTTCGATATAGGGATCGACCGGTGCGATCATCAGATGAACGTCAAACACCTTGTCGCTATGCGGGCGCAGTGCCTTGACCACATCCGGGCCGATGGTGATGTTGGGCACGTAATGGCCGTCCATGACATCAATATGGATGTAATCCGCCCCGGCGGCATCAACCGCACGGACATCAACGCCCAACTGGGCGAAATCGGCGGAAAGGATCGAAGGTGCGATTTTAATGGCGTTTGATGCGGTCATGGCGCGGCAAAGGTCCTGAAGCGGGTTGGGATATGGGAATTTCGCGGTTCTCATACCCCAAAAACGCGGTCCTGTCACCCAACCGGCGCGAATGGCAGCCCTGTCATGGTTCGGTGCGGGTGCTGCTCAGGATTTCTTGACCAGTCGCGCACAGAAGAAGCCATCGATCCCGCCATATTCCTGCATATGGAGCGGTAGGATGCGAAGCTCCCCGGCATCGTTGATTGCCTCAATCCAGCCGCCAAGCTCGTCGGAGGTAATCGGTTTGCGTTCGTAATTGGGATGATCGGCCAAAAATGATTTGACCTGATGCTCGCCTTCTTCAGGCTGAAGCGAACAGGTGCAATAGATCAGCTCGCCGCCAACATTCAGAAGCCTGTCGGCCTGATTAAGCAGCTTGGTCTGGATCGGCAGAAGCGATCGCATCAGTTTGTCGTTCTGACGCAGCAAAATATCAGGATGACGCCGAATGGTGCCGGTTGCGGAACAAGGCGCATCAAGCAGGACCGCATCGGCACGCGGCGTATCGGATGCCAGGTCCGTGGCATCCCCGATAACACCGGCAGCACCGAGTTCAACCCGTTCAAGGTTTTCATAGACGCGTTTCAGGCGGCCTTCGGATTTATCAACGGCAATGGCCTGTGCACCAAGAGCCGCCAGCTGCATGGTTTTGCCACCCGGTGCAGCGCAGAGGTCATAAATGGTTTTGCCCTTGTGAGCCGAAAACAATCTGGCCGGGATTGATGCCGCCGCATCCTGTACCCACCATTTGCCGTCTTTATAGCCTGGAAGGTTGCGGATGCGACGCCCGCCTTCAAGCCGGACCGTGCCGGTTGGAAGGACGATGCCGTCCATCTGTTCGGCCCAGTCGGCGGCTTCTGCTGGGTCTTTGATCGAAAGGTCGAGCATGGCATAGCCAAGACTTGCCTGTGCAATGCCCTCGGCCACGTCCGCGCCATAGGCCTTTTTCCATGATCCGCGCAGCCATGCCGGAACGTTCAATTGCCAGTCTTCGACATTTTCAGGCCATTCAAAGCCATCGCGCTGCAAGCCGCGCAAGACGGCATTGATCAGTTTGGTGTAACGATGAAGCCCCGCATCGCGCGCCAGATTAACCGTGCTGTCAACAGCACCGTGATCGGCTGTATCCATGAAAAACAGCTGGGCAATGCCCAGACGCAGGATATTGGTCAATCGCGCGGCGGTGCGATCTTGTGGCGGGTGATAGCGCGGGGCCAGCATGGCATCAATTTCACCCAGATGGCGCAATGTCGTGCCCAGCAATTGGCGCAAAAAATTGCGGTCCAGTGACGGCAGACCATAACCATGTTTTGACAAAAGCTCGTCCAGTGTGACTTCCCCCCCGCGCAGTTCCTGCAGGGTTTTGAGCGCCAGCATCCGCGGATCGGGAAGATCGGCCGGTTGGGTGTGGCGGTTGTCCGGACGGGCGCGGCGTTCTGTCAAAGGAATATCTCCGGTTTCGGGTTATGGCTTGTAAGTAAGCGCCCTTTGGGGGGGCTGTAAAGCACTTAGCCGCGCGATTTCTGACATGGCAGGCCTGCTGGATATGGTTTGTCGGCTACTTAAAAGCCTTGCGATGGGGACGGGTGCCCGGTAATCCAGACGGATGATTTGAACGGAATGGGCGACACCGATGTCTTTTGCCGCACTTGCGATTTTTTCCGGCTGTTTCCTGATCGGCTCTATGTTGCTGACTTGGGCTGTGTTGCTTTATCTGCGGCGCAAGGCGATTCTTGATATGCCCAATCATCGTTCCAGTCATGCAGTGCCGACCCCACGCGGTGGTGGATTGGCCGTGACACCGCTTTTGATCGTCATGGTCGGGGCGGTTTTTTTATGGTCCGGGAATGCGGGCTTGCAGCAATGGTTGATGCTGATCGCAGCCGTAGGGCTTGGTACGCTAAGCTGGTTTGATGATCGGCATAATCTGTCGCCGGCTATTCGTTTTGCCTGTCAGTTCGTTGCCGTAATCGTTGGTATATTTGCGATTGACGGTCCGGTGCTGCAAGGGCTGGTGCCAATGTGGCTGGATCGTATTCTGGTGGTTCTGGCGTGGGTCTGGTTCCTTAATCTGTTCAATTTCATGGACGGGATTGACGGCATTACCGGGGTCGAAGCAGGCTCGATCGGACTGGGTATCTTTATTCTCGCACTTTTGGCTCCATTACCCGAATTTGTTGATCTTGGTTATATCGGACTGGGTGTTCTGTCGATTATGGCCGGTTTCCTGATCTGGAACTGGCACCCTGCGAAGCTGTTTCTGGGAGATGTCGGATCCGTACCGCTGGGGTTCGTTCTGGGCTGGCTATTGCTGGAACTGGCCGCACGCGGGGCGTGGATGCCCGCATTGATCCTGCCATCATACTATTTGTTGGACGCGACTTTCACCCTTATCAAGCGGGGGCTTCGTGGTGAAAAGGTCTGGCAGGCACATCGTGAACATTTCTATCAGCAGGCGACCCAGCGCGGTATGAGCCATGCACGGGTTTCGATGCTGATAGCACTGGCAAATCTGGCGCTTATCATTGTTATTTTTGTCCCGATGGATATTGCGGGATGGGTACGTTTGATCCCGGCTGCGATGATATTGGCATTACTGATCGCGGAATTGAAGTTTTTGCCTGTAAAGAATGCGGA
>CBIHMD010000197.1:0-5648 GCA_966210655.1 uncultured Thalassospira sp. | reverse complement strand
GCGCGTGTGACCGGGCAGGTCAGTGACCATCCCTTGACCATCGCCGAAAACTGGGTCGCGGTATCGGGCGATGATCATACCGCGTTTGATATCGAAATTGACGGTGTTAACAATGACTACATCGTCGCCGTCGGGGATCGCAGTTATGGCGTATCATCCGACTGGAAAATCGGGGATGCGCTGTTTGTCGGCGACATTGACGGCGCACCGGTCTGCGTGCAGATCGACGTCGAAGGGGTGGGCTATCGCCTGTCGGCCAATGGCATCCAGCGCAGCTTCAAGGTGATGCTGCCCCGCGTGGCAGAATTGCAAAAACTGATGCCGTTCAAGGCACCGCCCGATATGTCAAACTTCCTGCTGTCTCCGATGCCGGGGCTGTTGGTCAAGGTATCCGTCACCGAAGGCCAGACCGTGCAGCCGGGCGAGGAGCTTTGCATCCTCGAAGCCATGAAAATGGAAAACGTGCTGAAGGCCGAAAGCAAAGGCGTGGTCAAAAAAATCCATGCCGAGCAGGGCGCGAACCTTTCGGTCGATGCGATCATCATCGAGTTTGAAAAAGACGAGGCAGCCTAGTCGGATTGCCATCTGATTGGCCATTGATTGAAGCTGATCGGCGTCGGGGGAACATTCCCCCGGCGCTTTTTGTTTTATACCTGTTCGATCAGACGGGTTTGCAACCCCTTTCGAACAGTTGAAACGCATATTAAATACAGAAAACGGGGCTTTACGGCGATTTCCGGCTGACCTATGGTCGCGGATTGAGGCCCGATGCCTTGGCATGGCCATCCAATAACAAGAAACGAGGACTTGGAATGACCTATAAACTGATCGCCTTTGATGGCGACGATACGCTGTGGCATAACGAACCGCTGTTTCGTGATGCCCATATCCGCCTGCGCGAAATGCTCTCGCACTATGGCGATGCCGATACGGTGAATGATCGCCTGTATCAGGCGGAACTGGCCAATCTTTCGATCTATGGATACGGGATCACCGGTTTCACCCTGTCGATGATCGAAACCGCGATTGAGCTTTCTGACAAGAAAATAAGTGCGGACGAAATTCATGAACTGGCCGAAATCGGCAAATCCATGCTGCGCGCGCCGACCCGCCTGATTGACGGGGCCGAAGACGTTTTGCGCCATTATGCAGCGCATCCCGAACGTAAGGTCATCCTGATCACCAAGGGCGACCTGATCGCCCAGCAGCTCAAGATCGAGCGTTCCGGCCTTGAAGATTTGTTTGCCGGGGTCGAGATCGTTTCGGAAAAAGACCCGCTGACCTATCGCAATATCTTTGGCCGCTATGGGGTTGAGCCGTCCGAGGCGGTGATGATCGGCAATTCGTTAAAGTCCGATATCCTGCCGGTCCTTGCGTGCGGGGGCTCGGCCATCCACATTCCCTATGAAATCACATGGGTTCACGAAATGGTCGATCAGACCGAAATCGACAATGATCATTTCGTCACGGTCGAAAGCATCGCCGCCGTGCCCGAAAGCATCGAGAAACTTGAACAGGACCTGTCGGCACACGGCACGGTCGGGAGTATGGAAAATGTCTGATTGCGCCGGTTCGGAAATGTCGACCGAGGCATCCCTTGCAAATGGCCCTGCGGCAAATCTTGATCCGCAGACCAAGCTGGAACTTGAAGCCGCGGCCTTTCGCGGGCTTGTAAGCCATCTTCAGGACCGCAAGGATGTGCAGAATATCGATCTTATGAATCTGGCCGGTTTCTGCCGCAACTGCCTTGCCAAATGGTATCTGGCAGCGGCGCGTGAACGCGATGTTGCCATGGATCATGATGGCGCGCGCGAAGTCGTTTACGGCATGACCTATGATGAATGGAAAGACAATCATCAGGCCCCGGCAAGCGCCGAGCAGAAACAGAAGTTTCAGGACACCGCCCATCTGCACGCCAATATCCCCGGCGCGAAATAGACATCACACCAAAGGATGTTGTCATGACCACCACCGAGCCCGATCCGCAAACCGGCACCGGAAACATTTCCGTTCATGCCCGGATTGAAGGCCGGGTGCAGGGTGTGTGGTATCGTGCCTGGACGGTCGAGGAAGCGCGTAAACGTGATCTGACCGGGTGGGTGCGCAACCGCGCGGATGGTACGGTCGAAGCCCTGTTTTGCGGTCCGGTCGGGGTGGTTCAATCCATGATTACGGCGTGCCATGATGGGCCGCCGCATGCCAACGTGACCCGCGTACATGAAGAACCCGGGCTTGAAGACGGGTTCACCACATTTGAAAAACGCCCGACTGTTTGATTTCTGGCCGCCGGATTGGCGCCTTTATCCAATCGCGTTCAAAGCCTTTTTCCGCCCCGATGCAGAAAAAGGCTTTTTCTTTGGTGCGGTGCGGTGGCATGCTTTTGTGATCCTGTCCGGTTGGTCAGCCCGCTGTTTTACTTCATGGGGGCTAGCCGGATCGGGAACCAAACAGGGAGACTACAAAGATGAAATTGTCGACGAAATCATTTGGCGTTGCTGTTCTTCTGACGGGGGCGGCCTTTGGCGCACAGGCGCAGGAACCGGCACAGAACGACGGCTTGAACGCCACGCTCTGGTATCAGACTTCGGTTGAATCCAAAACCGCAGCCCTTTCGGTTTATGCCGGTGCGATCCGTTTGCTGCCTGCAGCCATCGGTGATCATGGCTGGACGGCAGCCATCGAACAGGATGGCAATTATGCCGCCAAACCGCCTGCGATCATTCTTGATGTTGATGAAACCGTGCTGGATAACTCGGCCTATCAGTCGTGGGTTGTGACGGCCAATACGTCTTACAGTTCCAAAACCTGGGCGGCGTTTGTCGAAGACGCGATTTCAACTCCGATCCCCGGCGCACTGGAACTGACCAAGGCCGCGGCCGACAAGGGCGTTGAGGTCTTCTATGTCACCAACCGCAAGGCCGCCGAAGAAGCCGCAACCATCAAAAACCTGCAAGAATACGGCTTCCCGTTCGCTGATGCGGACCATGTGATGGTGCGCGGTGAAAAGGAAGAATGGGGTTCCGCCAAGGCCACCCGTCGCGAAGCGGTGGCGGCTGATTTCCGCGTCATCATGATGTTTGGCGATAACTTTGGCGATTTCACCGACGATATCGATGGCACCATCGACGAACGCCTTGAAGTCATGGACAAATACGCGACCTATTGGGGTGAACGCTGGTTCATGCTGCCGAACCCGACCTATGGGTCATGGGAATCAGCGGCATTCGGCAATGACTGGAAAAAATCCCCCGAAACCCGCCGTCAGGACAAGCTTGACGCGCTCAATAGCTGGTCTGGCCCGAAAGAATAATCTCTTTCGCATCTGGCGATAAAACGGGGGCGTGCCATGATCGGCGCGCCCCTTATTTCATGACGTTATTTCACGATCTTGCCGGGGTTGAGCATACCATCGGGATCAATCGCATCCTTGATCACGCGCAAAAGCTTCATCTTTTCCGGGCTGGCATAGCGGGCCAGTTCATCAAGCTTCAGCTTGCCAATGCCATGTTCGGCACTGATCGAGCCGCCAAGATCGGCGACGATGTCATGGATCAGGCGGTTTAAGGTTTCCCAGCAACCCAGAAACGCCTGCTTTTCCATCTCGACCGGCTGGGTGAAATTGAAATGGATGTTGCCATCGCCGACATGGCCAAACGGGCAGGGGCGAATGCCCGGAATGAAATCACCGGCTGCGGCGATGCCGCGCGTCAGCAATTCAGGCACCCTGGAAACCGGTACCGATACATCATGCTTGATGCTGCCGCCTTCAAACCCCTGTGCCTCGGGGATGCCTTCGCGGATCGCCCAAAGATTGGCGCGCTGGGCCTCGGACTGTGCCAATGTCGCATCGCTGGCAAGGCCTGCCTCAAGGGCGCTTTCGAGAAGGTCGCTTAGAACCTCGTTCAAATCATCCTTGGGTCGTGACGAGGTCAGTTCGATCATCACATACCAGTCCGAGGGTGCGGCAAGCGGGGCGGATAGCCCCGGCAAATGGGCGACGGCCATATCATGGGCAAAGCCGCACAACAGCTCGAACGCGGCAATCGCATCACCGCTTTCACGCCGCGCAAGCGCCAGAAGATCAAGGGCGGCATCGGGGCTGGGGACAGCCACCCAAGCGGTCGCGACATGGCGAGGCTTGGGAAACAGTTTCAGCGTTGCCTTGGTGATAATGCCAAGGGTGCCTTCGGCCCCGATAAACAGATCGCGCAGATCATAACCGGTATTATCCTTGCGCAGGGATGACAGGCCGTTCCACACACTGCCATCGGGCAGGACGACTTCAAGCCCCAGAACCAGATCGCGCGCATTGCCATAACGGATGACGTTCAGCCCGCCCGCATTGGTCGCAAGATTGCCGCCAATCTGGCAGGTGCCCTCCGACCCAAGGCTCAGCGGGAAAAGAAGGTCACGGTCGCCTGCCGCATCCTGCACGGTTTGCAGGATTGCACCGGCCTCGACCGTTGCGGTGAAATCGCGGGCATCAATTTCAATGATCCGGTTCATCCGTTTAAGGTTCAGGATCACCTCGGCCGCATTGGCAACCGCCCCGCCGCATCGCCCGGTATTGCCGCCCTGGGGCACAATCGCAATGCCATGCGTCGCACAGATCGCGACACATTTGGCGACTTCGTCGGTATTGGCCGGATAAAGCACCATGCCCGCGTCGCCGGCAAACTTGCCGCGTGCCTCGGCATTGTGCGTGGCCAGAATATCGGCCTCCATGCTCCAGCCTTTCGGGCCAAGGGCATCCTGAAGTTCCTTGATCGCGCTGGCGGGCAGGATGTGCATGGGGCTGTTTTCCGTTCGGATGAACTTTGGATGAATTAATGAATTACGGGGTCGGATGAAGGGCGCGGGGCGCGCTGGCGCGTTTCATCCGGTCATTGATCGCAAGCCCGAGACCGGTATCGGGGATCGGTGCAATCGCAATCCCGTCAAAGCGCGGCTGATCGGCTTCGTGCAGCTTGGCAAACAGGTTGGCGGCGGCTTCGCGGTCATCACCGGTTTTCGAAAGCCACAGGACCTTGTCAAACCCCTTGGTCACGCAATCCCCGAATGCCAGCAATATTTCATGGCCGTATTTCTTCTGATCCGGTGCATCGGCATTCAGCCGCACCGGAAGGCCGGGTGCATAATGGCTGGTCATCATGCCGGGGCTTTTGGGTGCGTTGTCGTCCGTTTCGGCCATCACGACGTCGGTGCCAAGAATGTCGGCCACCTGATCACGCGTAATCCCGCCGGGGCGCAGCATCACCACCTGATCGGTGGTAAGATCAATGACCGTGCTTTCAAGTCCGACCCCGCACGGCCCGCCATCCAATATCATGCCAATCGCATTGCCAAGGGATGCTGCCACATGGGCCGCCGTCGTCGGGCTGATCCGCCCGGACCGGTTGGCCGAGGGTGCTGCAATCGGGCGACCGACCGCACGCAATAATGCGCGCGCCATATCATGTGCGGGGACACGTACCGCGATGCTGGGCAATCCGGCGGTGGTCAGGTGCGAAACCGTGCTGTCATCGCGTTTGGGTAAAACAAGGGTCAGGGCACCGGGCCAGAATGCCGCTGCAAGTTTATCGGCACGCGCATCAAAAATCGCATGTTTGGCGGCGGCATCGCGATCAGGGAAATGGCTGATCAGCGGG
>CBIHMD010000196.1:0-5654 GCA_966210655.1 uncultured Thalassospira sp. | reverse complement strand
GAACGGGCACATATCGGTTTATGCGCAAAGCCCTGATGGCCTGCCCAATTACGATGCGATTGAAAAGAAGATCGCGGAAACCGGCAATGTCACGCTTGTAACCCCGGTGGTCGAGGGGCAGGTACGGGCATCCAATAACGGGCGGTCGACCGGGGCCATCGTGCGCGGTGTGCGGGCATCCGACCTGGCCAAGCGTCCGACGATTGCGGATAATATCGTTTTCGGGTCGCTTGACGATTTCAAGGGCGAGGATAGCGTGATCATGGGGGCGCGCCTTGCCATGAAGCTGGGCGTTGGTGTGGGCGATGATATCAATCTGATATCGCCCAAGGGCAATGTGACGGCGTTTGGTTCCGTACCGCGCGTGCGGGCCTACAAGGTGGTCGGGCTGTTTGATATCGGGATGTATGAATATGACAGCGGCTTTATCTTCATGCCGCTTGATGCCGCACAGGTTTATTTCCGCCTGCCTGAAAAGATCAGCCATTTTGAAGTGATGCTTGAAGATCCGTCGCGGCTGTCGTCCAGCATGAATGACCTGCTGTCGAACTTGTCAGGGGAACAGCTTCGGCTGGTGAACTGGCAGCAGTCAAATTCCGGGTTTTTCAATGCGTTGCAGGTTGAACGTAATGTCATGTTCCTGATCCTGACGCTGATTATTCTGGTGGCGGCATTCAATATCATTTCGGGCATGGTGATGCTGGTGAAGGACAAGGGGCGCGATATCGCGATCCTGCGGACCATGGGGGCGACACGGTCATCGGTGATGCGCATCTTCTTCCTTGCCGGGGCATCCATCGGGGTGCTTGGCACGTTAAGCGGCCTGATCCTTGGTGTTGTGTTCTGCCTGAATATCGAAAATATCCGCCAGTTCATCCAGACCCTGACGGGGACCGATCTGTTTAATGCGGAGATTTATTTCCTGTCGCAGCTTCCGGCCGACATGGATGTCAGCGAGGTGGTTCTGGTTTGTGTGATGTCCCTGACCCTGTCGTTCCTTGCGACGGTTTATCCGGCATGGCGTGCATCGCGCCTCGATCCGGTGGAGGCGCTTCGTTATGAGTGATCTGATCAAGAAAACCGCGCAGGAACGTGCGCAGAAAGTCGTCTTGCGGCTTGAAAAGATTGATCGCGTCTTCAATCAGGGTCCTGATCAGCTTGAAATCCTGAAATCCGTCGATCTTGAAATCCATCAGGGCGAGATCGTTGCCCTTGTGGGGCCGTCGGGGGCAGGGAAATCGACCCTGCTTCAGATTGCAGGCCTGCTTGAAAAGCCTGATCGTGGTATGGTTTCGATTGGCGGGAAACGCAGCACGGACCTTTCCGATCTGGCACGGACCGAAATGCGCCGAAAACATATCGGTTTTGTTTATCAGTACCATCATCTGCTGCCGGAATTTTCGGCGATTGAAAACGTCGTGATCCCGCAGATGATCAATGGCCTGAAACGTGGCGATGCCACCGAACGCGGGTTGGAACTTCTGCGCTGTCTTGGGCTTGAAAACCGGGCGGAACATCGCCCGGCACGGCTTTCGGGCGGGGAACAGCAGCGCGTGGCGATTGCGCGTGCGCTGGCCAATGTGCCCGATGTGCTGTTTGCCGACGAGCCGACCGGCAACCTTGATCCGCATACCGCCGCAACCGTGTTCGGGATGTTGATGACATTGGTGCGTGAAACCGGTCTGGCGTCGCTGATTGCGACCCATAACCCGGAACTGGCGCGCCAGATGGACCGGGTTGTGACCCTGCGCGACGGGCATCTGGTCGAACTTGATCCCGATACCCTTTCGTAATCCGTCGAAATTCTTTAAGTTAGCCTGAGTACCGCACCCCGGAGTGATCCGGGGTGGCTGGTTTCCTGCCTTTGCCATTTATTTTCCGGGATTTTCTGCAATGGAAAACGGTTTCGTCCATCTTCGTGTTCACACCAACTATTCGCTTGCCGAAGGTGCCATCACGACGAAGGAACTGGCACAGCTTTGTGCGGGTGACGGCCAGCCTGCGGTTGCGATGACCGATACCGACAACATGTTCGGCGCACTTGATTTTTCCGGTGTGATGAGCGATGCGGGTATTCAGCCGGTCCTTGGCGTGCAGATCGGGGTTGAACGGTTCGGCGACCAGCCGGTTGTCGGCAGGATTTCACGCGAACCCGACCCGGACAAGCTGGTTCTGATTGCGCAGAACGAAAGGGGCTATTTCAACCTTCTGAAGATCGTTTCGCGTGCGCATATGACCAGCGAAGCTGGCAGCGAGCCCAAGGCGCTTTATGATCATATCGAAAAATACAGCTCTGATATCATCTGCCTGACTGGTGGGCCGAGCGGGCCGCTGGCACGGTTGATCGCCGAGGAGCAGCCCGAGGCGGTGACCGAATGCCTGAGCAGGCTTTCGGGGATATTTGGCAACCGGCTTTATATCGAATTGCAGCGCCACGGCGAACCGGCCGAGGAAAAGGTCGAGCCGGGTCTGATCAGGCTTGCCTATGATCACAATATCCCGCTGGTCGCGACCAATGACTGCTTTTTCCCCAAGGCGGAAATGTATGAAGCCCATGATGTGTTTATCTGCATCGGGCAGGGTGCGGTTGTCGGGCAGGAAGACCGGTGGCGCCTGACACCGGAGCACCGGTTCAAAACCGCCGCCGAAATGCGCGATCTTTTTGCCGATGTTCCCGAGGCCTGTGACAATACGCTGACGATTGCCAGACGTTGTTCGTGGCATGTTGAAAAGATCGACCCGATCCTGCCGCCGTTTGACTGTGGCGCAGGCCGCACCGAGGTCGACGAACTGCGTCATATGTCCGAAGAAGGCCTTAAAGGTCGTCTTGCGAAATATGTCTTTACCGATGATATGTCGGACGAAAAGAAAGAAGAAATCGCCAAGCCCTATTGGGAGCGCCTTGAATATGAGCTTGGCATCATCAATCAGATGGGTTTTCCGGGTTACTTCCTGATCGTTGCGGACTTTATCCAGTGGGCCAAGGATCATGAAATCCCGGTCGGGCCGGGGCGTGGTTCAGGTGCGGGGTCGCTTGTGGCCTATGCGCTTCTGATTACCGATCTTGATCCGTTGCATTTTTCATTGCTGTTTGAACGCTTCCTGAACCCGGAACGTGTTTCAATGCCTGACTTTGACGTCGATTTCTGTCAGGACCGGCGCGGCGAGGTGATTGAATATGTGCAGCGCAAATACGGCCATGACCGTGTCGCACAGATCATCACATTCGGTAAATTGCAGGCAAAAGCCGCAGTGCGTGACGTCGGGCGTGTCCTGAGCATCCCGTATGGCTATGTCGATAAAATCTGTAAGATGATTCCGGGTGATCCGGCCAAGCCGATCCCGCTTAAGGAAGCGATCGACATGGAGCCGGACCTGCGCCGGATTGCGCGCGAAGACCCCGATATTGACCGGCTGCTTTCCATTGCGATGCAGATCGAGGGGCTTTATCGCAACTCGTCCACCCACGCGGCGGGGGTGGTGATTGGCGACCGTGACCTTGACGAACTGGTGCCGATTTATCGTGACCCGCGATCCGATATGCCGGTGACACAGTTCAACATGAAATATGTTGAAAATGCCGGTCTGGTGAAGTTCGACTTTCTTGGCCTGAAGACCCTGACGGTGATTGTCGAAGCTGTCAGATTGATGCGACTTCGCAAAGACGTCCCGCAAGAATTTGATATCAGTGCCATTCCCCTTGATGATCGGGTGGCGTTCAAGCTGCTTTCGGCGGCCGAGACGGTCGGCGTGTTCCAGCTTGAATCGCAGGGTATGCAGGATGTCTTGCGCGGCCTGAAGCCTGATACGATTGAAGATATTATCGCTGTGGTGGCGCTGTATCGTCCGGGGCCGATGGACAATATCCCGCATTACATCGCGCGTAAGCATGGTCTGGAAGAACCGGATTACATGCACCCGATGTTGCAGCCGATCCTCGAAGAAACCTATGGCATCATGATCTATCAGGAACAGGTCATGCAGCTTGCCCAGACGATGTCGGGCTATTCGCTTGGCGGTGCGGACCTTTTGCGGCGTGCGATGGGTAAAAAGATCGCCGAGGAAATGGAAAAGCAGCGGTCGCTGTTTGTTGACGGGGCCGAAAAGAACGGCGTTCCGCGTGGGCAGGCGTCCGACATCTTTGATCAGGTTGCCAAATTCGCATCCTATGGCTTTAACAAGTCGCACGCGGCGGCCTATGCGCTGGTGGCGTATCAGACGGCGTATCTTAAGGCGAATTATCCGGTCGAGTTCATGGCTGCGTTGATGACGCTTGATATGCACAACACCGACAAACTGGCGATTTTCAAGCAAGAGGTCGAACGGCTGGGCATCGAAATCCTACAGCCCTGCATCAATAATTCGCAGGTGACGTTTTCGGTCGAAAATCATGATGGCGTGCGCAAAATCCGTTATGCGCTGGCAGCGGTGCGCAACGTTGGTGATGCGGCGATGGAAAGCCTTGTCGCGGAACGTGAGGCCAATGGTCCGTTCAGGGATCTGACCGATTTTGCATCGCGCATCGATAGTCGTGCGGTGAACAAGCGGTTGCTTGAAAATCTTGTGCGGGCAGGCGCACTTGATTGCCTGACGACGAACCGCAAGGTGATGTTCGAGCATGTCGACCGCGTGATGGCGGTTTCCCAGCGCGAAATGCAGGCGCGCAACAATGACCAGATTTCGATGTTTGGCGAGGATACCGGATTTGGCAAGGATGCGATCCGATTGCCTGATGAACGCGACTGGGTGCCGATGGAAAAGCTGACCGAGGAATTTTCGGCCATCGGTTTTTACCTGTCAGCGCACCCGCTTGATACCTTTGGCAAAAGCATCCAGCGGATTGGTATTGCCCCGATCAAGGAACTTCCGGCCCGTATGCGCGCCCAGAACAAGGGATCGATCAAGCTTGCCGGGACGCTGATCAATGCGCGCGAAATGATTTCGAAGAAAAACGGATCAAAATTCGCATTCGTGATGTTTTCCGATGCCACCGGCAGCTTTGAGGTCGCATTCTGGGCCGAGTCATGGGCGGCCTATAAGGAAATCATCAATGCCGGGCGACCCGTATTGCTGGTGGTGGCAGCCGAAATGCGCGAAGGGCAGCTTCGCATCCAGGGGCAGAAGGTCGAAGACCTTGAACATGCCGTTTCCGGGGCTGCCGAGGGCATTCGCATTCGCCTGAACCGGCCTGATCCGGTGGCGGAAATCCGCGAACTGCTTGAAAAATCGGGAAAAGGGCGCGGTCTGGTCAGCCTTTCGACGGTGTGCGCCGATGGCCGTGTTGCCGAGGTCGAGCTTGAAGATACCTATAAGGTCGGGCCGTCTCTTATTGGCGCGGTCGGGGCCATTCCCGGTGTCGAACTGGCCGAGGAAATCTGATTGGCGCAAGTGCGCGGAAATCGTGATCGTGTCACGGGTTCACTTTCGCACTGTTTGAGCGTACTTTAAGACTTGCATTCTTTGCAGGAGGGGGCTAAAACCCGCCCCGAACATCGCACGCGGGAGCGTGGCGAATAATGCCCTGTGCAGAAATTCGTCCATCCGGTGTTTCACGCAAGATGGCGTGAACTTCCATTCCGCGGAGGTATTAACCGGAAAAAGGTAGGAATTGATCATGGCTTTGGCAACCTTTACCATGCGTCAGCTCTTGGAAG
>CBIHMD010000195.1:0-5666 GCA_966210655.1 uncultured Thalassospira sp. | reverse complement strand
ATCACCGATTTTACGTTTTGGAGGGGGTGGTGGTGATCCAGGGGGGGGGTGGGCACGATACTCTTGAAGGCGGGGCGGGTGCGGATGAATTCATTTTTTCGGACGAGAACGGTCAACGCGCGACATTGTCCTATGCCGGGTCCGATCAGGGTATCGATATCGGGTATTATCGAACCAGTAGCAGTTTTGCGGCATCGGGCGGCGATGCCGAAGGTGATCGCGTGACGCTCGATGATTACACCGTATCCTTCGATTTGATTGGCAGTGCGCATGACGATGTCATCACAGGCTGGTGGAGCACGGTCGAGGGTGGGGCGGGGGCTGATCATTTCAATCTTAGTGGTGTAAGTACCGTAAGCTATGCCGGTTCTGATGCTGCGGTGATGATTGATCTTGAAACCGACACCGGGTCAGGCGGCGACGCTGAAGGTGATACCTTTGTCAATCCGGTGAATGTCCTTGGTTCGGAATATGATGATCATTTGCAGGGTGACAGCCAGTATTGGAACGTCCTGGATGGCGGTGGCGGCGACGATTTGATCGAGGGCGGCGGATTTGCCGATACCTTTATGGGCGGTGCCGGGGACGATGAGCTGTTTGGTGCCGGTGGCAATGACGAGCTGACAGGCGGGTCCGGGGCCGATCTGCTTGATGGTGGTTCTGGTAAAGGTGATAGCGCCAATTACGATACGGATACAGCAACCGAAGGGGTAGCCATTGATCTGGAAGCCGGTACCGGTCTTGGGGGTGAGGCGCAGGGTGATCGGCTTGTCGATATTGAAATCGTAGAAGGCAGTCCGTTCGACGACATTCTGCTTGGCGACGATGCAGGTAACGTCCTTTGGGGGCGTGGCGGCAGTGATTTTCTGGTTGGCGGTGACGGCGACGATTTTCTGTATGGTGATTATCTCGGCAACGAGCCGGGTGACGATATCATCTTTGGCGGCAGGGGGGATGATCAACTGACTGGCCGTGAAGGCAGTGATACCCTTTCTGGCGGTGACGGTGATGATGAACTAAGTCCCGGTGCTGACAGTGATTATGTCGATGGCGGTGCGGGTAGTGATACTTTGCGTTACAACGGCGAAACGGGTGTCCAGGTTGATCTGGCAACGGGCGATTTTCACGGTGGAGAGGCCGAGGGGGACGTCGTTTACAATGTCGAAAACCTGTTTGGCACGACCGGGGATGATGTCCTGGCCGGGGATGCCGGTCGGAACATTCTGCAAGGGCATTTCGGGGACGATATCCTGCGCGGCGGGGACGGGCATGACGTTCTGCATGGCGGTGGCGGCCACGATGTTATCGAGGGTGGCGATGGCAATGATTATTTGCGCGGTAACAATGCCGACTATCCACAGGATGACGGGACGGATACGTTTTTATGGCGGGTATTCGAAGGCGGTGCCGAACGTGATCGCATTGCCGATTTCGAAGCCGGGCCGAACGGTGACCGATTGGCATTGGGTAGCGAGTTTCAGGAAAAAAGCGGTATCCACGATTATGCCGACTTTCTGACCCATGCCGAGGAAACCGATGCAGGGCTTTATGTCGATTTCAGTGACGGTCGGCATTATGACTATGGCGTTTTGATCGAGAATGTCGATCTGGCGGAGTTCTCGGAAGACAATGTTGTGTTCGGGGACGCCGAGGTCATATAGCCCGCAAGTATTTTGGGAACCGGCTTGTCCCGTGATTTGACAATCGCGTGATGCTCGTCAAGTCGAGTCTGATCGCCGTCAAACGTATTTATCTTCTGGTGGCTATTGCTATGGTCCGTAATCTTGCGGATGAAAATTCGTGCACAACCATAGCTAATCGACGCGTCATTTGCGATGCCGGTCGATGACCCTTTACCCTCTTGGCTCAATGGATTTTCTGTCCTGAAATGTTTCGCAATTGCGAACCGTGATGATGATTCGCGCAATCAACAAAGGTCAGGGGATTTTGCAATGCAGCAAAGTGTAAAATCCTGTGACAATCCCCAAATGGAAAACAGGGTTCGGTCTTTACGAACCTATTGAGTGAACGATTTTTTTTTGTGCAGAAGCATAGTTTTTAGGCAGATGATCCGCTATGTGTAGCCATGGAAGGAAGCTGCAGTTTTCCGTCATTTCCGGGTGTGGGGAACTTCAGGTTGTCTTCCCAAATACATGTGACATCCGAGGTGTGTAGTGCCGTCCGCAAAGGTCGGCACTTCGGTTCTGGCAAACAGAACCGATAAAAAGGGAAATTGGACATGAAAGCCCGAAGCGACGACCCGAAACGGGAAGTCATCGACAAGGTTGTCGAACAGATCCAGCAACGCTTGACCGGTAAGATGGCGAAGGATGCAGAAGCATTCGTTCGCCTTTTTTACAAGGATGTACCGCCTGACGACATGGCAGGTCGATCCGTCGACTCGCTTTATGGCGCGGCCCTGACATTATACAAATTTGCGCAAAAGCGCCCATCGGCCAATGCCGCCAAGATCCGGGTCTATAACCCAGATCTTGAAGAGCACGGCTGGAAATCCGATCACACCGTGATCGAGATGATCAATACGGATATGCCGTTCCTTGTGGATTCCGTAACATCTGCCCTTCATGAATTCGATCTAACGGTTCATCTGGTCATTCATCCGATTATGCGTATCGCGCGTGATAATCGTGGTGAATTGCAGTTGGTCGAAGCTGTCGAAAGTTCGGATGCGCCGCGTGAATCCGTGATGCATCTTGAAATCGACGAACAGACCGACGAAGCCGTTCTGCAGAAAATTCGCGACCGTCTGGAAGATGTCCTGACCGATGTCAGTCTTTCGGTCGAGGACTGGCAGTCGATGCTGTCAAAAGTCGCCGAAGTTCTTGAGGATATCAAAACTGCACCAACCGGCATTTCTGAAGAAATCCAGAAAGAAGCCCAGGATTTTCTGGGTTGGGTCCATAACGATCACTTCACCTTCCTGGGATACCGCGAATACAAATTCAGCGGTTCGGGCAAGAAAGCCAAGGTCGATGTAAACCCCGATAGCCAATTGGGTATCTTGCGCCGCGAAGGCACGCATATCTTTGATGAGCTACGCCAGATCGGAAATCTGTCGTCCGAAGTGCAGGCATTCGTGGCACAGCCAAGCCTTTTGATGGTGACCAAGGCGAATAAACAATCGACGGTTCACCGTCCGGTGCATCTGGATACCATCGTGGTCAAACAGTTTGACGAGGATGGCAAGGTCATCGGTCAGCATCTGTTTGTCGGCCTGTTTACCTCGGTTGCCTATAACCTTAGTCCGCGCGTAATTCCGCTTTTGCGCATGAAACTTGCCGAAACCATCAAGCGCGCCGACTTCCCGCCAGCCAGCCACGATGCCAAGGCGCTGGTCAATATCCTTGAAACCTTCCCGCGTGACGAACTGTTCCAGATCGAACTCGATGATCTGTATCATATCTGCATGGGCATCCTGCATCTGCAGGAACGTCAGCGGATCGCATTGTTCGTGCGCCGTGATGCCTTTGAACGCTTTGTTTCCTGTCAGGTATTCTGTCCGCGTGACCGGTTCTCGACCAAACTTCGCATGAAGTTCCAGTCGGTGATCGAGGCAGCTTTTGATGGCAAGGTCACGGCACATTACACCCTGATCGGCGATAGCCCCCTTGCGCGGTTGCACCTTCTGGTCAAAACCACGCCGGGTGAATTGCCGGAATACAATGTTGCCGATATCGAACGTCAGCTTGTTGAAACGGCACGTGACTGGGCCGATACCCTGCGTCAGGTTCTGGTGCGTGAAATGGGTGAAGAACGCGGTCTGGCACTTTACCGTCGTTACGGCGAAAGTTTCACGGGCGACTATCGGGATCGTTTCGGTGTTGATACCGCGGCTCTTGATATCGACCGTATCGAGGATGTGATCAAATCATCGGACCTGCGGGTGAACCTGTATCGCCCGATCGAAGCGGCCGAGAATGAACTGCGCTTCAAGATTTATAATCCCGGTGCGCCGGTGCCGCTTTCCGACGTATTGCCGATGCTGGAAAATATGGGGCTCAAGGTCATTACCGAGAACCCGTTCAAGGTCGAACCGCGCGATACCGACGTGAATGTCCGCATTCACGATTTCGGGGTGCTGGTTGACGGCGAATTCCATCTGCATGACGTGCGTGACAAGTTCCAGGAACTTTTCATTCGCATGTGGCATGGCGAAGTCGAAAACGACGCCTTTAACCGCCTTGTTCTGCTGGGCGGATTGCATTGGCGTGAAGTCGTCATCCTGCGGACCTATGCCCGATATATGCGTCAGATGGGATCGGCCTTCTCGCAGGACTACATGGCCAAAACACTGGCCAATAATGCCGGTCTTGCCGCAACGATTGTTGATCTATTTGTCGCGCGCTTTGACCCGGATCGTGATCCGGGGCTTGCCGCCGAGGTCGAGGCCATCGAAGGCGATATCATCACCCGCCTCGAAGATGTGATGAACCCGGACGAGGACCGCATTCTGCGCGCATTCCTCAACCTCGTTCAATCAACGCTTCGCACCAACTATTTCCAGTATGGCAAGGACGGCAATCCGAAACCCTATCTGTCGGTCAAATTCAATTCCGGCATGGTCGAAGATTTGCCGCTTCCGCGTCCTTGGCGCGAAATATTCGTTTACTCGCCGCGGGTCGAAGCCGTCCATCTGCGTGGTGGCCCGGTTGCGCGCGGTGGTATCCGCTGGTCAGACCGTCAGGAAGATTTTCGCACTGAAATTCTGGGTCTGGTAAAGGCCCAGATGGTCAAAAATGCGGTCATCGTTCCGGTCGGCTCCAAGGGTGGCTTTGTCGTCAAACGGCCTCCGGTTGATGGCGGTCGCGAAGCATTCCTTGAAG
The DNA here is from genome assembly GCA_966210655.1 of uncultured Thalassospira sp. Lineage (GTDB taxonomy): Bacteria > Pseudomonadota > Alphaproteobacteria > Rhodospirillales > Thalassospiraceae > Thalassospira. The sequence goes on along the minus strand of CBIHMD010000195.1, from coordinate 822 downwards.
AAGGCATTGCCTGTTACAAAACGCTGATGTCCGGCATGCTTGATATCACCGACAACATTGTCGGTGGTGACATCATTCCGCCGGAACGTGTGCGCCGTCTTGACGATGATGATCCCTATCTGGTTGTTGCGGCGGATAAAGGCACCGCGACCTTCTCGGATATCGCCAATGGGGTCGCCCGTGATTATGGCTTCTGGCTGGACGATGCCTTCGCATCGGGTGGCTCGCAGGGCTATGATCACAAGAAAATGGGCATCACCGCACGCGGTGCGTGGGAATCGGTCAAACGTCATTTCCGCGAAATCGGCAAGGACATCCAGAAAGAACCGTTCACGGTGGCCGGTGTTGGCGACATGTCCGGTGATGTGTTTGGCAATGGCATGCTGTTGTCCGAACAGATCAGGCTGGTTGCCGCCTTCAACCACATGCATATTTTCGTCGATCCCGACCCGGATATGGCAAAAAGCTTTGCCGAACGGCAGCGTCTGTTTGATATGCCGCGCTCAAGCTGGGCCGATTACGACATCAAGGTCCTGTCAAAAGGCGGTGAAATCTTTGACCGCAAGGCCAAGACGCTTGATCCCTCCGCCGAGGTCCGCAAGCTGCTTGATCTTGGCATCGGCAAGGTGACACCAGCCGACATGATGAAGGCAATCCTGAAATCTGATGTCGAACTGCTGTGGTTCGGCGGGATCGGAACCTATATCAAATCATCAACGGAATCGAATGCCGACGCCGGGGATCGTGCCAACGATGCCATTCGCATCAATGGCAAGGATATCCGGGCAAAGGTCATTGGCGAGGGTGCCAACCTTGGCGCGA
>CBIHMD010000194.1:0-5668 GCA_966210655.1 uncultured Thalassospira sp. | reverse complement strand
GTATATGATCGAATGCAAGTGGCTGATGCTTTACACCGCTGACTGGGATGCCCTTGAAAAGAAGATCGCGCAGTTTGAAAAGTCCCTGAAGAACAAGGATCAGGACTGGGCCGAGGAACAGGTGGCAAGCGATGGTTCCTGGGGGCCTTGCTATGATCAGTGGTTCCTGAAGGTTGACGCGATGATTGATGCGGTCAATGCGCTGGCGGATGAGGGGGTTGCGCCGGATTATCCGATGACATTCCTGGCCCCGGTTGCCAAACCGGCGGATCTGGTTGCCTGGCTGAACAGTCAGAAAACATCGCGGATTTTTGCCGATGGTCTTGATCGCCGCGATGCGCTGGGTGCGGTCAGTGCCGCATTGTCGGAGATGTGTTTCAAAAGCGAAATCCGCGATTATTTCCGCCAGTATGTCAAAGGTTTCGACCTGAGCGATGATTATATCGCGGCTTATAAAAGTTGGCTGGATGATTGGCAGGACGCACAATCAGGATATTGGGGCGGCTGGTTTGAAACAGACGCGGGCGATATTCTGAAAAGTCCTGACCTTAGCCTGACCTTCCACAATATTTCCTACCAACATGGCAAGGTCGGGCTCTGGTCGGCCATCTTCAAGACGACACTTGCAATCCGTGATGATGCCTATCCGTTTGGCTGGAAGCACAATGGTGATTTCAACAACCACAATAACTATGACGTTGCCAAAATCTTTGACCTTGGCTGGGCTGAAGTCGATAGTGGCAGCCAAAAATCCGCATCAGCCGACATTTCCACGATCCTTGACTGGTGCCTGACCAAATCCATGACGCCGGATGGCGGGTTCATTGATGACCCGACTTTCTATAATTCGGTCGGGGCGGCGTATTATTACGGTGTGTCGTTCCTGGATCAGATTGGATATTTCGGTACCGATATTCCGTTCTGGACCGATCATGCCTTTGCCGATGGTCCGGCACTGTGCTGTAAGATCCAGAAAAAGATGAAGGCCGAAAAGCTCGATGATGACGAGGCTGAGGCTGCGATGGAAAAACTGGTGGATGCCTGCGGAAACTGTGGTTAGGCACGGCTGAATGCCGGGGGCGGAACAAATTCGTGTCTCTCCGTTGGCAAAATGCACCGGATGCTACCCATATATGTTTTATGGCGGCAACAAATCGGTGAGGGACCAGAATGTCTGATCGCAGAGATATTGACATTGCATTCTTGCGCCAGCGTCTTGAAGACCGGCGCGCGGATATCAGTGCCCATTCAAACCATTCGGAAGATTATCGAAAGCCGGTTGAACTCGATCAGCAGGCCGTCGGTCGCCTGTCGCGCATGGATGCGCTTCAGGATCAGCAGATGCATCTGGAACAGGAACGCCGTCGTGCCGCCGAACTTGATCGCATCGAAAAGACACTGGCCCGGATCGAACGTGACGATTACGGCTTTTGCCATAACTGCGGTGAGGAAATCGAAAAGAAACGCCTGGAGTTTGATCCGACCACACCGCTATGCGTCGACTGCGCTGCCCATGTTAAACACAGCTAGGGACGGTCCTGGCAAACCAGTCAGACCGAATTAACGTATCCAGTATATGGCAGTTCAAAGGGCGAAACGCACCAGATCGAACCCATTAAGCAAGTGGGGCGCAGTCACAGTATGCGGACTGATCGCGCTGTTTCTGTTTTTGACGGGCAGTAATCCCGCAGAGGCGCAGCAAAACAGTTGTGCGGTTGCACGTGCACCGGTTGCGCGCCTTTCCTTCATCAATCAGGACCCGATGCTGGATCGTCACCGGTCTGTCCGCTGGCTCAATAACCGTGCCAATCAGGGCAGTCGCTATATGGTGACCGGGCTGACCGAATATGAACTTCAGGCGCGGTTTGACATGCGCCTTGAACCGGTCGAAGTCGGGGTTGGGCAGTTTTGCCTGTATCCGATCCACATCAATCCCGAGGTCGAGGTTATCAAACATCTGGTGTATGTCGCATCGGAGCTTGAACGCGGCACATGCGAATATGACGTGGTTTATGCCCACGAAGGGCAGCATGTGCAGATCAACCAGCATATGGAACAGGATATTCAGCGGGAACTTGATGCGATGGTTGCGGAAATCACCGCAGATTTCGCAAGCATACGACCGGTTGGTGCAGGCGAGGTGCAACGTTTGCAACGGCGCTTATTGAACCAGTATGGACTGGATTTCAAGCGCCGGTTGCGTGCAATTGACCTTTCGCGACGTGAAGACCATCGTGCGATTGATACGCCGGATGAATATGAACGGTTATCAAAGGCATGCGGGCCAAATTCGGCATTCCAGACAACATTGCCCGAAGCCATGCGATGACTGTTTCGGTGGCAATGCCAGCACGACCACTTTTTGCAGGCACCTTCATGCCGTGCTGTCGAGGGTCACAAGACCCTTTTCTATGGCGTACCGCACCAGCCCGGCAGAACTGTCGATATCAAGCTTGCGTTTGATGTTGCGGCGGTGGGTTTCAACGGTTCGCACGCTGATATCAAGTTCGCGGGCGACGTGCTTGTTGCTGGCACCTTTGGCCAGAAGCCGCAAGACGGTGCGTTCCCGGGTCGTCAGCGGCATGCCGTCGTCAGGCATGCCTTCATTGTTGCTGATGCGATCAAAGGTCGGGCTATAGGCCTCGCCGCCACTGGCAATCGTTTCGATCGCGCGGACCATGTCGTTTGACGATACGTCCTTCAGGATGAAGCCACGGGCACCCGCCAGCCGGGCGGTGCGAAGATATTCCGGGTTTTCATGCATGGTCAGGATGATGACCTTGATATCGGGCATGGTTTCGCGGAATTTTTCGGCGGCTTCAAGCCCGTTCATCACCGGCATCGAGATATCCATCAGAACGATGTCGGGTCTGACATTAGAGGCCAGCGACAGGGCTTCCATGCCGTTTCCGGCTTCGCCGACGATATCGATATGGTCATAGCATTCAAGACGTGAACGAATGCCATCCATGACCAGCGCATGGTCGTCGCACAGCAAAACACGAATGGGGCGGTTGGGCGAATAGGAGATATTTGCGCTGCTCATGGTCAATTCAGTTCTCTGTCACATTGCCGAAACATCTGGGCCAAAACATCTGATGTCACCTTAGCCGGTGATGGCGGTGACGGGTAGATCATTATCACGCGAAACCGGAATATAGGCTGTGATGGTTGTACCATCATCCGGTTCGGATTTGACAGCCATGCCGCCACCATGGAATTCCATGCGTTCGCGCATATTGCGAAGTCCGATCCCGGCACGCGGATCGCGGTTGCGAATATAACGGTTGGTTTCAAACCCTATACCGTTATCGATGATTTTCATAACGACACTCTGGCCTTCGCGGCGGATGGTTACCTTGATATGCGTGGCATCGGCATGGCGTTCGATATTGGTCAGGGTTTCCTGCAAGACGCGATACAGGGTCGTCTTTTTCGCGATATCAAGAACAACATCGATATTATCCGATTTGACATCAATCTGCATGTCGGACCGGTCTGCCAGTTCCTTGCACATGCTTTCAATCGCGGGACGGAGGCCCAGATCATCAAGCACGGCCGGGCGCAGGTCGCGTGATATGCGACGGACCTCGTGAATGGCATCCTGCAATCGCTTGGCGGCCTTTTCCATGGGTTCGGTCGCGGCATTCTTTTCCGGTCCCAACCGCGCGATGGCGGTTTCGACCGAATATTTGACGGAAACAAGGATCTGGCTGATGCCGTCATGGAGTTCGCGCGACACCCGCAAACGTTCCTGTTCCTGCACCTCGACAACCCGATGGGTCAGTTCCTTTAGCTTGGAATCGGCAAGTTTGCGTTCTGAAAGCGTAACAACAGTGCCCGAAATACCGACGAGTAAAACCGCCAGAATGGTGATGCCGACAATTGATATGGTGGTGTCGCGGATGTGGGATGATACCTCGGTCTCGATTTCTTTCACCTGTTCGGAAATGTCGTCGATATAAATCCCGGTGCCGATCATCCAGCCCCATTTATCCAGCATCAGGGAATAGGCGATCTTTTCGGCGGGTTCACCGGTTGACGGCTTTTCCCAGACATGGCGCAGGAAATCGCCCCCCTTTTCGGCATTGAAAATCAGCGCCTGAATGACGGAATTCCCGTTCAGATCGCGCAGGTTCCAGTATGTCCGGCCCAGTCGCCACGGTTGGGGCGGATCGACAAGGGCAGTGCCATCACGATCATAGATAAAGAAATAGCCATCCTCGCCATAGGACAGGTCTTCGATGATACTTTTGACCCGCTCCTTGGAAACCGCATCCAGCGGGCTTGCGACTGAATAGATGTGATCGATTGAGGCAAGGGCGAGTTCAAGATAGCTTTTAAGCTCTTCCTTGCGGGCTTCGAGGATGTTGCGCTCGAACGTTCTGATTTCGGCTTCGGCCAGTCGTTCGGCCTGTGCAAACACCAGATAAGAGATTGCCGCAGCCGCCAGAACCAGTGGCAGGATCGACAGCAGCAAAAACTTTAGTCGAAGATTGATTTTCGGCATGGGCGCAACAGTCTCGGATACAGGAAAATTTTTCGGGCCGGACAATATCATAAAAGCATCAAAAGTCTGCGCCTGATCGCAGTTTTTGAACCTTTGGGTTGCATTGTTCGAATCCGACATTTTCCGCATAGTGAAAAAGGCACTGGCCGCGATAAATCAAAATTGGTATTACCAATTTCGAAGATCATGCTTTGACAGAGGCAGCGCATTGCGCATATATCAGACACGTCGCCTGCCCACCGGGCGCCAGGAACCTTGGATGCACTGCACGCGTTTTAACGTGACAGATATCCTTTATCGCCACAGATGGTATGGCGTTGCAGGCATCCCGCACCGCAACGCATTCCGGGATCATATCGTGGCGTTTCTCTTGGTTTTCGGCAGGGGCGCACAGGGACGCACCTGCCCTACAAATCTGGTAGGAGCCCGGTGTCCATGACGCGTTCTGCACCAAAGCGTATCCGTAAACTTCTGGTCGCGAACCGCGGTGAAATCGCGATTCGTGTTCTACGTGCCGCCAACGAGCTTGGCATTCGCACAGTTGCCATCTTTTCCGACGAAGACCGTTTTGCCCTGCACAGGTTCAAGGCCGACGAAAGTTACACCGTCGGCAAGGGCAATAAACCCATTCGCGCCTATCTTGATATCGAAGATATCCTGCGCGTTGCCCGTGAAGCTGGCGTTGATGCCATTCACCCGGGCTATGGGTTCCTGTCTGAAAACCCCGATTTTGCCGATGCCTGTGCCGAGGCCGGGATCACCTTCATCGGTCCTGATTCCGAAGTCATGCGCACACTGGGCAACATGGTTGCCGCGCGCAATCTGGCGGAAGGTGCGGGTGTGCCGGTGATGCCGGCATCAGGTGCGCTGCCTGATGATATGGATGAAGTCACCCGTATCGCCGATCAGGTTGGTTATCCGATCATGCTGAAAGCCAGTTGGGGGGGCGGTGGCCGTGGGATGCGCGTCATCGAGAATTCCAAGGACCTTTCCAAACAGGTTCTGGCCGCCAAACGCGAAGCAGCCGCCGCATTTGGCAATGACGAGGTTTATTTCGAAAAGCTGATCCGTCGCGCCCGCCATGTTGAAGTCCAGCTTCTGGGCGATACGCATGGCACGCTGGTGCATCTGTTTGAACGTGACTGTTCGGTGCAGCGA
>CBIHMD010000193.1:0-5697 GCA_966210655.1 uncultured Thalassospira sp. | reverse complement strand
CAGGCCGGTTTTGGCCGAAAACAGGTTCATCAACCCGTTGACCGATGGCAGGCCGAGTTTCGGATTGTCAAAGAAGCCGGGGCTTATTTTGATGGCGAAGCTGTCCAGCCCGGGGACATAGGCGGTTTTGACATCGACCTCGCCATTGTGGTCGTCGATATCAAGCCGAAGGATCGGCGGCATGCGCACATCCTTGGTCGCCAGTGCGAGAAAGGCATTTTCGATGCAGGCAATCGCATCGGTATCAAGGGTGATAACGTTGCGAAGGTCGGTTTCGGTCAGGATTCTGATGTTGGGCATATCGGTTACTCCGCCATCAGGTCGACGTCTTCGCCGCCGACAATGCGTTTATGCAAATCCATATCGATATTGCAGCCGGTCGACAGAACGACCGTGGTGCCGGGATTGTCGATCAGACCGGCGCGAAGGGCCGCGATGCCAACGGCGGCAGCACCTTCGATGACCTGCTGGTCCTCGTGATAGGCAGCCCGGATGCCATCCGCAATCTGGGCTTCGTTCACCAGAACAAAGTCATCGGTCAGATCGGCGCACATATCGAATGTGTATTGGTTGTTTTGCCCGATGCCGCCGCCCAGACTGTCGGCCAGTGTTGGCAGTTCCTTAACCGCGGTCGGTTTGCCTTCCTGCAGGCTTGTGATCATCGCACAGCCGCGTTCCATCGAAATGCCGACAACCCGGATGGCCGGATTGATTGACTTTGCGGCCAGTGCCACACCGGCCAGAAGCCCGCCGCCGGACAAAGGCACCAGAAGCGTGTCGGCTTCTGGAAGCTGTTCAAGGATTTCAAGGCCAAGGGTTCCCTGGCCGGCGATGATATGGGCGTGGTCAAAGGGCGGCAGCATGGTCATGCCCTTTTCCGCAACCAGACGGTCGACTTCCTTTTGGGCTTCGTCCTGCGAGGTGCCGGAAATGCAAATTTCGGCACCTTGGGCGCGGATGCCGTCGACCTTGTTTTTCGGTACCAGTTCGGACATGCAGATAACGGCCCGCACCCCGGCATTACGTGCCGCATTGGCAAGGGCACGACCATAGTTGCCGGTCGATACGCCAACGACGCCCTTTTCCTTTTGTTCGGGCGAGAGTTTCAAAACGGCATTGGCAGCACCGCGCAGCTTGAAGCTGCCGGTATATTGCTGGTGTTCGCATTTCAGCCACACCGGCGATCCGATCCGTTCAGACAGGCTGGCGGACGGACGCAGTGGTGTATGGATCACGTGTCCCGCGATGGTTTTGCGGGCAGAAAGCACATCACCAAGCGTGATGGGTTCCTTCATGGCGACCTCGATCATTACGATGTTTGCAGGGCGTGATCGAACAGGGTTCCGAACCCTGCGACCGGTTTTTTGTATTTCATCAGTTGCAGTGCGTGCCAGATCAGGGCCTGATTACTGGTGATCACCGGCTTGCCCAAAAGTTTCTCGGCACGTTCTGCTATTTCGGCGGCCCGGATGGCGGTGCAGGAAATGAATACCGCATCGGCGTCCGGGCTGTTGGCCTGCAATGCGGCGGCCAACAGGGCGTTGGGCGGGATCGCTGTCATGTCAGGATCATTTTCAAGCCCGAAACCCAAAACGCGTGTCACATCAAATCCACGCACCATCAATTGTTCAGCAACGGAACGGGTGACATCCAAGACATAGGGGGTGACAACGGCGATTTTTTGCGCACCGATTGTTCGCAATGCGACATCAGCCGCCAGCAACGGATTGGTCACGGCCGTGCCGGGCATGCCGATGTTGATCAGGGCTTCGATCCGGTCCGATCCATTGACCGCAGTACCCGATGTGCAGCCGAAAATGGCAACATCCACACTATATCCCGGCAACAGGGTGCGTGCGGCACGCGGCAGATCGTCGGCCATGCTGCGCAGGGTTTCAATCGTGATGGGATTGGCATTTTCAATGCGGGTCGTGAACAGCCCGACATCGTGGGGGATGATGCGGCGCAGGTCGTCTTCGCTATTGAAATCGGTGGCGAGCGTAATCAGGCCGATCCGCCCGGCCGGGGCAACCGGATCGGGCAAATAAGACAGGTCTATCGGCTCTGGCGTGACCGCAGGGGCAACGGACATCGTCCTCGACTCCTTGAACGGGGTGGGGCAATGAATGCCCGCACCCCGATTTTCTGTTGTGGTTATTCTTTTCCGGGACGATCCCGGTTATCCGTCGAATTAACGGAATGCCATTGTCGGCAGGTACAATGCGATCTGAGGGACGAGAACCACGATCACAGCCGCCAGCAGAAGCATGAAGATAAAGGGTGGCGTCCCGCGAATGACCTCGAAATAAGGTCGCCTGAAGATCGCGATGGCGGTGAAAATATCGCAGCCAAATGGTGGTGTGGCCGACCCGATGGCAACCTGAAGCGTCACCAGTGTGCCGACCAGAACCGGATCAAGACCGGCATCACGCACCAGCGGCATGAAGATCGGGGTCAAAACCAGAATGACGACAATCGGATCGACAAACATGCAACCGATAAAGAACGCGATGCAGATAGCTGCAAGGATCAGGTAGCTGTTTGCCTCTTCAAGGCCGAGTGCGCCAATCACATGCTGGGGGATCTGGGCAAAGGAAATCACGAACGAGAATGTCGTGCCAGCACCAACAAGGATGAAGACCACTGCGGTGATCAGACCGGTTGAGCGGGCAATTTCCAGAAGTTCCGACCATTTCACCGACTTGAAGATCATGACTTCAAGTATGACAGCGTAAACTACGGACACCGCGGCGATCTCGGTCGGGCTGACCCAGCCGAGATAAATCCCGCCGACAATCAGAACCGGGAACATGATGGCGGGGCCTGCATTGATTACAGCCTTGCCGCGTTCCGCCCAGCTCATGCGCGGGATGGTCGGGATGTCATTCTTTTTCGCATAATACATCGAATAGGCGGAAAACATTATCAGGATCAAAATGCCCGGACCGATACCGGCCAGGAACAGTTCGCCGATGGATACCTTGCCGACCACGCCAAACACGATCATGCCGATGGATGGCGGGATCAGGAATGCGATGTCGCTGGCATTAATGACCAGCGCCATAACAAAGCTGTCTTTGTAACCGGCTTTCAACATTTTGGGACGCAACGGCCCGCCCATGGCAACCACGGTGGCCTGTGTCGAGCCCGATACCGCACCAAACAGCGTACAGCCAAGGGCAGTCGTGACCGCAAGACCGCCACGAACATGACCAACGAACGTCATGGCAAGGTCAATAAGCCGGTTGGCCGTATGCCCCTTTGTCACGATGTCGGCGGCAAAGATGAACATCGGGACGGCAATCAGCGCGACCGGTGAAATCCCTGTCACCATTTGCTGGATCAGGATTTTCGGATCAATCGGCATGTAGAAGGTAAAGGCGACGACGCTGGCCATTGTCAGCGGCACCATCATCGGGAAGCCCAGCACCAGAAGCCCGAGCATCACCAGAAGAATTGTGGTTCCAAGATCCATTTTTCCGTCCCCCTACAGATGATGATCGTCAGCGTCGGTGAACGTATCTTCAACCCGGTAGGACAGATGTGTCCCCGGTTTGAAGATGTTCGTCGCCGCGGCAAGTACGAACTGGATGCCAGTGACCGCAAGGCCAAAGGGCACGATGAGGACGGTAAAGTAATAGGGAATGCGCAAGGCGGGTGTAAGTCGATTGGACTGGATCAGGGATGAAACATAACCGATCGAATACCATGTCAGAAGAAACAGAAGGGCGGCAGTACCAAGCGTGATGATGATCATCATGATTTTGCTGGCCTTGGGACCAAGCATATCGGTAAAGGCCGACATGCGAATATGGCGTCCCATGCGGGCGGCTTCGCTGATACCAACGAACGTCACAAGAATGATCAGAAATTGGTTTAGTTCTTCGGAAAAGAAGATACTCGAACTGAAACCCAGACGCATGATCACATTGGCGACCGTGTTTACGGCCATGATCACGATGCTCCACCCCAGTAACTGACGCTCGACAACAGACAATCCGTCATCAAGCCGTTTCAGCACCGATAGCACCCCGCCTTGTGGCGCGGGTGCCTCCCCGTTAGAATCTGACATACGACCTCCATGATGCGCGTGCGAGACATTCTTGCTAAACGTTGTGTGTGGTTATTCGGTTCCCTCCCACACGTTTCCTGTTCGCTTCACGCCAGACTGCCAGAATAAAAACGGTTTGTGACGGTTCAATCAGATTTTTGTCATGATACAAAAATCAATACATAACGTCGAAGGCATGGACACCCGGCATTTGTTCCATCGTGTGTCTGATTTGCATCAAAGCATGATGGAGTGCAGGGGTATCAACCGCCCCGCCCACGCAAATCCGGATGGCATTCGGGCGGGGAACCTTGACCGTCATGAACGGATCTGAAATCGTCACGGCAACGCCGTTTTTCCTTAGTTCTGACGCGAACCATTCTTCTTGCCAGTGATGCGGAATGCGCACCCAGGCACTTAGCGATGTAGGGTGATGGCGGACCACGGCATCGCCCAGTATTTCAGCAACAAGGGCCTGACGTTCACGCATCAGGGCGCGCTGAACGGTTACGGCCTGATCGACTGTGCCATCGGCAATCCAGCGTATTCCGATCTCGGCCATCAAAGGCGTTCCCATCCAGCCAGTGACGCGCAGGACGCTGCTGGCGCGAATCGACAGGTGTTGGGGCACGACAAGAAATCCGGTCCGCAAGCCCGGCATGACGATTTTGGTCAGGCTGGAAACATGGAAACCCAGTCGCGGCAGGTAACTTGTGATCGGTGGCAGGTTTTGTTCGAGAAGCGGGCGGTAAACATCGTCCTCAATAACGTAAACGCCATAATGTTCGGCAATTTCGGCGATTCGTTTACGCCGTTCCAGCCCCATCAGGCAATTGGTCGGGTTGGTATAGATCGGGGTAACAACCAATGCACGGATATGGCGCGTACGACATTCGCGCTCAAACGCATCGGGCAGGATGCCTTCGTCATCGGTGGGCAAGGCGCCCAGCTTGAATCTAAGGATGCTGGCCGTGCCGATCACACCGTGATCGGTCAGGCTTTCGGTCAGGACGACGTCATCGGGCTGAACCACGGTGGCAAGGGCGGTAAATATACCTTGAGCCGCCCCGTTGGTGATCAGGATGTTTGGGAGATCGGCAGAAATCCCCATTGTTTCCAGCCACTTGCTGCCGATTTCGCGATGATATTCGAAACCTGCAACCGGGCGGCAGCTTTCCATCCAGTTATGGTGGGTTTCTTCGGCCAGTTTATTGTGAATTTGGCGCGACAGATCGTTGTGGAAGTCGGTATAGGCTGTTCGCACAATCGACAGGTCGATCAGGTCAGGTTGGCGGTTATCGAGAATAAAGGTGGATGCGCGATCGGTCAGGCGTGCCTGAACGAATGTGCCCCGCCGTCGTTCCGATCTGAGATAACCCTGCCGTTCTACTTCCTTATAAGCAGCACTGACGGTTTGCACGCTGACATGCAGTCTATACGCCAGTTCGCGATGGGTTGGCATCCGCACATCGTGTCTGAGGCGTCCCGCCTCGATATCCGTGATGATTGCTTCGACAAGGGCCTTGTATTTCGGTCCCGTATCGCCGCTCAGGTCGATATTTGGCAGCCACATCCTGTTGATTTCCGCCCTTGTCTACCTTTGGGGTTTTTACGACCCTAACATGACCTGAGGGTTAATGTGTAGA
>CBIHMD010000192.1:0-5739 GCA_966210655.1 uncultured Thalassospira sp. | reverse complement strand
CGATATCCACCCTGCCCGATGATTATTATGTGCATGACGCAATCGGTCATGCACTGGTCGGGCAAAATCGCGGCAAGACATTCCGTCTGGGCGATGATGTTGTTGTCCGTATTGCCGAGGCCGACGCGGCAACCGGGTCGCTTGCGCTGCGTCTGGCGGGTCATGCTGATATCACCGACCGTGACCTGATCGAACGGCCGCGTGGGCGCGGGCACCGTCGTGGCAGCCCCGGCGACCGCAGCCACCGTCATGGCACCAAACCGGGTTTCCGCGCCAATCCAAAGGATAAAAGCGGTGCATCTGGTGGCGGACCACGTGGTGGCGCACCGGGTGGAAAACCGGGGGGCAACCCCGCGGGCAAGAAGAAAACCACACCGAAAAAACAGCGCAAGCTGGTGGCATCAAGCCGGGTCGCGCGAAACACGACCAAACGCGATAGTTAAAAAAAAGGGCGACCGTGATGGTCGCCCTTTTTGTTGATATCGGATTCAGTTATCAGTCAAGCGTTTCAATGAACTGTGCCAGATGTTCCGCCGTTTGTTTGCCGCGGTTGGATATAATCGCGACATTTGATGACAGTCCTTCGAGATCAGGGTGGGATGCATCGAAGCTTGTCAAAAGACCAAGCGCCTTGCCCTTTAGCGTTTTCATCGCGGCAAGGGCACGGATCAATTCGATCCCGCTTAACCCATCCAGAACCGCAGCAGTGATGATTGCATCGGGGCGCGATTGCACGACGGTTTGAAACGCTTCGACTGCGGTCCGCGCGGTAATGGTCCGAAACCCCTTTTCACGCAGTTCACGTTGCAGGAAATGCGCCTGCACGGTGGTGGCAGTAACGATCAGAACTTCCTTGTCGTGCGCAGTCGGCTTGTCTGCGGTCGTACCTTCGCCATCCTTTTTCGCACTTTGGGTCGGCAGCGAACGCAGAATACGGGTTTCTTCCTCGGCCGGGGGATTGGTGCCGCTTTCGATGATTTCGCGGATCCATGTCGTGAAATCGACAAGTGATGCGGCTTCGAGGTCATCAATCTCGGTCAATTCGGCGATGTAATCTTCCATGCGGTGCGCGATTGCACCGACCAGCGGAAACCCGAACGAACCGGCAAGACCTTTGACAGTGTGTGCCTCGCGCCGGAGTTCCGCAATGCCGACTTCGGCCTTGTCCATGCCGCCAGCCACACGATCAATCGTCGTTTCGATACGATCCGTGCGTTCAAGGGTGTCTTCAATGAAATCCTGTTTCAGTCGGGCGACGATATCGTCTGCATTCCCCATCTGGGCGCTCCTGTACCGGTTTGAAGACATCAGTATCAAAGGATCGGCATTATAACGGCTTTCGGCACGGTTTTCAGCCATGTCGGAAAAGCACTTGCCCGATCACTTCAACTTCATGATGATAGCGAACCGTTTCAATGCCCCTTTTTTCCGGCCTGATCAAGGGGCTGGATCAAGAAACAGGAACGCATGCCACCATGCAGCCAGAATACAGCGAACAAAGCAGCGGATCGCGCTTGCTGACCGGTCTTAGCCGCGGATTTCGACGCAAATGCCCCAATTGCGGGCATGGCCTTGCTTTTGGCGGATACCTCAAATTGCGCGATGAATGTGATTGCTGTGCGCATCCGATTGGCGAATATCGCTGTGATGATGCCCCGCCCTATTTCACGATTTTCGTTGTCGGCCATATCGTTGTTGGCGGTGCTCTTTCCATGGAACAATCCATGCAGCCATCCATGGCGTTGCAATTGTCTGTCTGGCTTCCGACGACCATTTTACTGTGCCTTGCCTTCCTGCCCTTTATCAAGGGTGCGGTGCTTGGAACCCAATGGGCGATGAAGATCAAGGGATAGTCATTGTCGGCTGCGTACCATTCGCAGTACAATAACGTTCATGTTGATCCATCTCGTTTCGGATTGAGCACATTTTGGCATCAGCCACACAAGACTTCGATACTGTTGCTTTCCGTCCGGCTTTGCGCCTGATCAGGTGCGTTGCCGGTATGTTTGGCATGTGCCTTTTGCTGGCCGGGTGCGTGACCCAGCGTGCGGATGTGATCATTTCAAGTGACGATGCACAGACCCGCGATGTGATGTCACAGGCCATTGAACTGGTGGCGACCCGTTACATTGATCCGATTGGCCGCGAACAGATCGTTGTCAATGCGCTTGATGGGCTTTCGAGCATTGATCCGAATATTCGGATCGGCATGACGCCAGACGAAATCATACTTGGATATAATGGTAAAACCGTTCGTAATCTTGCCCTGCCCGCCGCCGATAGCGAGGAACAGGATACCCTGTTGTGGACGGAGCTGACGCTTAAGGGGGTTGGCATTTACCGGGTTTATTCACCAGATTTGCGCCATGCCGATCCACTTTTGGTGCAATCGGCACTTGTCAGCGGGTCGATCAAGAATCTTGATCGATACAGCCGTTACGAAGGCCCCAGTCAGGCCGAAACGGCACGCACACGGCGCGATGGTTATATCGGGGTTGGTCTGCGACTGATCGGTGGCGATGGCTATCCGGTGATCAAGAAAGTCCACGAAGACAGCCCGGCGGCCAAGGCAGGCCTTAATATTGGCGATCAACTGATTTCGGTGAACGGGATCAACCTGTATAACAGGACCGCGACCTATGCCAGCGACCTTCTACATGGCGAGGAAGGCACGCGCGTTGCAATCGAAATCAATGGTGCCGACAGCCAGATCGTCACACCGGTCGAAATCATGCGCGAACGCGTTATCAGTCGAACCGTATTTGCCGAAATTCGCGACAATGTCCTGATTGCCCGGATCGCCAGCTTTAACAGTGCGACGGCAAAGGCCCTTGGCGATGAAATCCTCAAGGCCGATCTTTTCCCGGGGGGCTTGCGCGGGGTAATCCTTGACCTTCGCGGTAATCGTGGCGGCCTTTTGCAGCAAGGGGTCGAGGTTGCCGATCTGTTCATTGCCGGCGGCCCGATTGCCAATACGCGATCACGCGTGATGGCCGCACGCCATATCTTCAAGGCCGATGCCGAAGACCTGAGCCATGGGGCGCCGCTTGTGGTTCTGATTGATGGTAGAACGGCATCATCGGCCGAACTGGTGGCCGCAGCCCTTCAGGACCGTAATCGCGCTGTTCTGATTGGGTCAACCAGTTTTGGCAAGGGATCGGTTCAGGCGATCAATGATCTTTCGAACAAGGGGACACTCACCTTTACATGGTCACAGATGACAGCCCCATCCGGTTACACATTTGATCGTATCGGACTTTTCCCGTCGATCTGCACGGCCACGAACGGAATTGATCCCGATGAACAAATCAAATCGGCACTGGCCCATCGCGATGACATGGTTGCCGTGATGACCAAATGGCGCAAGCTGGATTATCAGAACGAACAGGCGCGCCAGGACCTTAGAAATGTGTGTCCGGCTCGTCAGGGCGTTGATGAAAACGACATTGATATCGCGCTTGAATTGATCAAAAACCTGCCGGGTTACAAGGATTTGGCTCAGTTGCCGATGAATGAAATTGCCGATACCTTTGCGTCGCAATAAAAATGGCATTCTTTTTGCCAAAATGGCTTGACACCCGGCGCATAACCTTTATGTTCCGCGGCCTGAGATACACCTGAACACAGGAAGCTGAGATATGGCGAAGCCCTCTTCAATCCTCGTAAAGTTGGTAAGCACCGCTGATACCGGTTACTTCTACGTCGTTAAGAAGAACCCGCGGAATACCACCGAGAAATTCTCGTTTCGCAAGTACGACCCGGTCGTGCGCAAGCACGTCGAGTTCAAAGAAGCGAAAATGAAGTAATCTGTCGGCTAACGCTGATTGGATTATCGGAATTTAAAAAAGACGTGACCTTCGGGTCACGTCTTTTTTATTTCCTGATCAGCCTTGCGAAATCGCGTCAGGCTGAAAACCGCTTCCACCCTGCCCCGGCCAGCATCAGCCAACCGAGAACGAATGACAGCCCACCGATTGGGGCAACCATGCCAAACGAGCTGATCCCGGCAAAGGCGATGATATAAAGCGCGCCACAGAAGAACAGAATCCCCGCCAGCATTGCATAAGCCGCCAAGCGCAGTAGCCGATCATCAGGCACCTGATGAGCAAGAGCCGCGATAGCAGCCAAAGCCGCAGCATGCAACAGTTGATAATGCGCGCCGGTTTCGACAAGCTCGCGCGCACGGTTCATTTCCTCGCCCACCATGCCGTGGGATGCAAACGCGCCAAGTGCAACCGCGACTGCACCATTCAGACCCGCCATAACAACAGATAACCGCATGAAGTTGTTTCCCGATTTTATGATTCTTTGAACTGGCGATACTTTATCGACCTGCTCACAGCCACGCCATGATCAAACGCAAAAAAAATGGCCGTACAAAAATGTACGGCCAGTAAACTCTCTTGGGGGAGATGTGCCGGACCAGTTAAATGCCCGTCACCCTCTTTTTCTATCCTGAATGGCGAACCGGTTCTGTGACACTCGTCACAATTTGTGAAACATTTTCAATTTTCTGCTGATATTTCATTATTTTGCGGCCAATGTCAGCCTAGTGGATCGATTCACTGAGGAATTCTTCAAGGCGCCGCACATCAGGAACGTAAAGACCGGTATCGTTCTTGGTGACCAGTCCTTTGCGGCCCAGACTTCCCATAACGCGCGCGACCGTCTCGCGCGAGGTGCTGACGCGACCGGCAATGTCGGAATGAACTGGCACCGGATTTAATGTTGCGGATCCATCATGGGCCATCTCAATCTGTGCACAGCGCAGGATTTCAGCCACAACGCGCTCGTTTGCGCCAAGTGTGCTGACATCGACAATCCGCCGGGTCGAGGTCCGCACGATGCGCGCCAGTTCGTGAACAACATTCCAAGCAACGGAGGGATGGTTTTTGACGATTTTTTCGAAATTGGCCGGGCTAACAATGGCCACATCGGTATTGGTAACCGCCAGAACACAAGCCGATCGGGGTTCGCCATCAATCGCCGAGAGTTGCCCGACGCAACCACCTGCCCCGATTTCCTCCAGCGTGATTTCACGTCCCGACAATGAATAATTCACGATCCGGACTTTGCCCGACAGGATCAGATAAACATCCGAACTATCCGATTCCGGCTCGATGATCTGTGCACCGGCAGAAAACGTTTTCCGGTTGATATGCCGTTCAACATCCGCAAGTGCGGCCTGATCGAGCCCCGAGAGAATACCGACCACCGATAATTCTACCATCTACCCCAGCTTTTCTATTCTATCGTTACCGTCATTTACCGGTCCGTTTCCGATGTGATCGGAGCTCCGTTATCGAAACTATCCCACTAAGATCATATGCAAATCAGCTGACACTGACAATCGCCCGCAGTTAATTTCAAGGGGAAATTACGATACAATTGTATGATTATACAGTATCCAAACGAATGCTGCGGATGCGAAGTCCAGATTTTCGTGTTAGGTTATGATGATTCACACAATTCGCATGCAGGAGGCCTGCCATGAGTCCCGAATTGGAGATTTTCCGTCGTAGCCCAAGCGACAAGCCCAAATGCAAAAACCCGATTGTTTTCGTCCATGGCGCGTTTACAGGCGCATGGTGCTGGAACGAGCATTTTCTGACCTGGTTTACCGATCAGGGGTTTGAAACCATTTCATTTTCGCTACGTGGTCACGGTGGCAGCGGCGGGCGTGACCTGCGCAGTCTGGCATCAATTGACGATTATGTTGAAGATCTTGAAACGGTTGTC
>CBIHMD010000191.1:0-5786 GCA_966210655.1 uncultured Thalassospira sp. | reverse complement strand
GTGCTGTACGGGATCGGCCGCGCAACCTCGATGTATTTCGAAGGGGCGCTTCTGTTTGCCATGTTCGGCTTTGTCTCCACCGTTGCCTATTGCAAGTTCGTCTTGCGTGGCGACATCATCGAATAGGGAGAGAGACGATGCCGTTTATTGCCGAACTCCTCATTTCCGTTCTGATCGTGATTGGCGGATTGTTCCTGCTGATCGGGTCGTTCGGGATGCTCAAACTGCGCGAATTGCTGCCGCGCCTGCATGCGCCAACCAAGGCAACGACGGTTGGTGTTGGTGCCATCCTGATCGCATCGATGCTGTTCTTCTGGATCGAGCGCGGGCATTTCACCATTCATGAATTGCTGATCACGCTGTTCCTGTTCCTGACAGCGCCGATCACCGCCAACCTGATCGCCAAGGCCTATATGCTGCGTCATGTTGATCCGCATACGGACCTTCCGGCAAGCGGGCAGGATGAAGGCTGGGCAACCTTTGATCCGGTCGGCCCGGATGGCTATGACCCCAGCGAAGAATACAAACCCGATCAGAAGTGATCACGGGCGGATATTTGCAAACGGCACCGTTCATGCGGTGCCGTTTTGGTATGCTGTTAACAGGAAAACCGGATGATCCTTGAAACCGAACGGCTTTGGCTGCGTCCGCGAACACTGAATGATCTTGAAGATTGTTTTTCAATGGATCGCGAACCCGGTGTGACCGACTTTGTTCAGGGACCATGGGCAGACGAAGCCGAACATCGGGCCTTCATCCATGATCGCATCACCATGGATTACGGGCCGGGACTTGGATACTGGTCGCTGTTTCTGAAAACCGAACCGGATCGTTTCATTGGCTGGGTGTTGCTGATCCCCGAGGATGCCATCGGCCCGGAAATCGAAATCGGCTGGCGTTTGAAACCGGCTTTCTGGGGCAGGGGATACGCATCCGAAGCCGCAAATGCCCTGCTGTGCCACGGGTTTGAAAAAATGAAACTGCCGGGGTTCATTGCCTGCATCGATGCCCGGAATATCGGATCGCTTGCGGTGGCGCGAAAGATCGGTATGCGCCATCACAAGGCCGATGATGATGGCGTGCAATATGCCATCACGGCGGATGATTTTGTGAAACGCCATCACAGATGACATTGCCGATCTGCCCCTGATCTTGTTATGACAAGGGGCAGGAGGGCCGCGTTTCACATGCCGGATTTCAGCATCGAAGATCAGTATTGCGGGCGGATCGCCGGGATCGACGAGGTCGGTCGCGGGCCGCTGGCCGGGCCGGTGGTTGCGGCGGCTGTCATTCTGCCGCGTGATGAACGGCTGCCTGAAATCCTGTTGGGTGAACTCAACGATTCCAAAAAGCTGTCGGTCAAGAAACGCGACTTTCTGTTTGAACTGATCATGAGCTGTGCCGAGGTCGGCATCGGTGCGGCATCTGTCCGCGAGATCGACCGGATCAATATCCTGCAGGCAACATATGTCGCTATGCGCCGTGCGGTGGCGCGCCTGCCGCAATGCCCCGATCAGGCGCTGGTGGATGGCAATCGTGACCCGGGGCTGCCCTGTGCGGTGGAAACGGTCATCAAGGGCGATGGCAGGTCATTATCCATCGCGGCGGCATCCATCGTTGCCAAGGTCGTGCGCGACCGCGCCATGACCCGCCTTGCCGTGCGTTATCCGCATTTCGGCTGGGATGGTAATGCTGGCTATGGGGTGAAAAAGCATATGGAAGGGCTTGGCATTGTCGGGCCGACGCTCCATCACCGCCGCAGTTTCAGGCCGATTGCCGAATTGCTTGTCGATTTGCCCGCGGATGATGGATCAGGTTTTACCGTGTCGTGATTTTGCTTCGATCTCGCGTAGCAGGCTGACGAAGGCACGCAAACCGGCTGATATGTTTTTGCGACTTGGATAATAGAAGGCCAGCCTTGAATAACTGGTCGACCATTCTTCCAGAACGCGGATCAGACGACCGGTTCGGATGTCATCCTCAACCAGCCACAGCGGAAGATTGGCAAGTCCTGCTCCGGCTCTTGCTGCCTGCAAAAGCAGTTCCCCTTCATCCAGACAAAGCTGCCCGGGGACATCGATGCTGCGGATTTTATCCTTATACCGGAAATCCCAGGGATAGATCGCCCCGCTGCCAAGGCGGGATCGTATGCATTCATGGTTAAGCAGGTCGTCAGGGGTTTGGGGCCGTTCGCGTGTGGCGAAATAGGATGGTGCGCCGACAACGGCAAAACTCATCTCCGACCCGGCAGGGACGGCAATCATGTCGCGCGGGACTTCTTCAGCAAGGCGAAATCCCCCGTCAAAACCTTCGGCGACAATATCGACAAATCGCCCTTCGGTGACAATGTCGACCTTCATGTCCGGATAGCGGCGCATATATTCCAGAATAACCGGTTTCAGGACAACACGCGCGGCCAGTGCGAAACTGTTTATCCGAAGTCGGCCAACCGGTGTGTTGCGATGCGCGTTGATGTTTTCGACGGCCTGATGGATTTCTGAAACTGCAGGCGCAATACGGGCAATGAACCGGTCCCCGGCTTCTGTCAGCGAAACGCTGCGTGTCGTGCGATTGAACAACCGGACATCAAGCCGTTTTTCAAGAGCAGCAACCGCATTGGATAAGGCAGTGGGCGACATGCCAAGTTCATGTGCCGCTGCGCGAAAGCTGCCGCGGCGGGCAACCGCGATGATGGCTTCCAGTTCGGTTAGGCCGGATTTATGCATTATCCCGATTTTCGAAATTTAACATACAGGTTAATCTATATTAACAGGATTATCGTGATTGCCTAGATTTTCTCCAACGACCCTGCAAAGGAGAAAACGGTATGCATCAGATCGATAAAATTTATATCAATGGCGAATTCGTCACGCCGAGGGGGTCGGCGCTTTTTGATCTTTATAATCCTGCCACGGGGATGGTGAACGGGCAGGTGCGCCTTGCCAATCGTGACGATGCCCAGAAAGCGATTGCGGCTGCAAAAGCAGCTTTTCCGGCCTTTTCGCAAAATACGAAAGAAACCCGTCTGGCATTGCTGCAGCGCCTTTATGACGCGGTTGTCGCGCGTGCCGATGATATTTCGGCTGCCGTGGTCGAGGAGTATGGCGGCCCGGTTTCCATGATGTCGCAATGGACGAAAATGGCAGCACAGAACTTTCTGGATATGGCAGAGACACTGGGAAGTTACGATTTCACGCAGAAAATTCGGGCAAGCGACGTTGTGATGACCCCGATAGGGGTTGTGGGGGTTATCATCCCCTGGAACAGCAATGTCGGTTTTATCACCAGCAGGCTTGCGACCGCGATCGCGGCGGGTTGCTGCACCGTTATCAAACCCAGTGAAATGAGCGCATTGCAAACCCATATCCTTTGCGAAAGCCTGCACCTGGCAGGCCTGCCCAAAGGGGTTCTTAATGTTGTGACCGGTACCGGGATTGAAGTCGGGGCGGAGATCGCCCGGAACCCGGATGTGGCAAAAATATCCTTCACCGGTTCAACGGCGGTAGGGAAAGATATCCTTCGTGCCAGTGCCGATACCATGAAACGGGTGACGCTTGAGCTTGGGGGTAAGTCCCCAAAGATCATCCTTGACGATGCCGACCTTGATGCTGCGGTTCCTCTTGTTCTTGCTGCGGGTTTCTTGAATAGTGGACAGGCCTGTATTGCCGGTACCAGGGTGCTGGTTGCGCGTGAAAAGCATGATGAACTTGCGCAAAAACTGATTGCTGCGATGAATGACATTGTGGTCGCCGAGCCCACGGATCCGGCATCACGTATTGGCCCGATGGTCAGTCGCAAACAATATGAACGCGTACAGGGCTATATTATCAAAGGCATCGAAGAAGGTGCGGACCTTTTGGCGGGCGGGCCAGGACACCCCGAAGGGCTTGGCGGTTGTTTCGTTAGACCGACCCTGTTTGGCGATGTCGATAATGCCATGACGATTGCGCGTGACGAAATCTTTGGCCCGGTTCTTTGTCTGATCCCCTATGAAGATGAAGAGCAGGCGATAACGATTGCCAATGATACGGATTATGGTCTTGCGGCCTATGTGATGTCGTCCGATCCCGCGCGGGCGGGACGTGTCGCAGAACGCATTGATGCCGGGCGCGTCTGCATAAATGGCTTCCAGCACGAACCACAGGCACCGTTTGGCGGTTTCAAGCAATCAGGAATCGGTCGTCAATATGGGGTTCATGGGCTGGAAAGTCATCTTGAACCGAAGGTCATTATGGGGCGGTAATTTCAAACAAGGACAGACGAACCGTGCCGAAACGGCATGAGATTTCGGGCGGTTCGTCATGCGCTGCAATGGTATGGGAAAATCCGGACTGAAGGCCCTATGAGGCCTGCGTCACGCTTGCCCGGACAAGGACGGTGCCATCACTGTCACGTGTAATCGCGGCAAATCCGTCCTTCTGGCGCACCGTGACCCGTTCCTGAACCCGGCATTCGGTGCGGAACTGGATATCGATGCTTTCGGGATGGAAGTCCGGTTTTGCATCCGCACCGGTCGCGCCAAGGACCCACTGCATCAGGCGGACATTGTTGACATGCCCATACAGGTCAAGGTCGGATGGGCGGGCCTTTATACTGTCGATTTCGGGTAACGGGTCGCTGGTAAAGGGTGGCCGAAAGGGCGGTTCGATCAGTTTGGGGCCGGGCGGGGCTGGCAGCCTTTCCTCGATCCAGTCGGGCCAGCTTGCCGCGCGCCGTTCAATCAGGTCAAACATCACCCAGAAACTTTGCGCGACGGCAATCACATTACCGTTGCCGTCGATCAAACGGAAATCACGGGTTGCGA
Source organism: uncultured Thalassospira sp. (assembly GCA_966210655.1). Taxonomy (GTDB): domain Bacteria; phylum Pseudomonadota; class Alphaproteobacteria; order Rhodospirillales; family Thalassospiraceae; genus Thalassospira. Next base: position 982 of record CBIHMD010000191.1, on the reverse strand, counting down.
TACGCCTTGCAACGCCCGAAGGCCATGTTTCGACAATGATGTCCTCACCATTGCCGGGATAGCGCCGCACATGAATGACCATGCGCGCCAATACCCATGCCATGCCCTGATCCACCGTATCGTCATAAGCCAGTTTCAGGATACGGGCGCCCCAGCCAGCCGCATCCTGCATGTAATCGGCAAGGGCGGGCAGCATCGCAAGGCCGTTATCCCCAATTTCCGAGTATCGCACGCGATAGGTGCCGCGCCATCCGCAATTGGCGGACAGGGCCGGTCTGGCGATTTCGTCCCAATCGATGATCATGTCGGCCAATCCTGTGTCATTCCATGACAGTTATAGAAACCCGGTTGGCTGCGTGCAAATCCGGATTGGAAATCTGCAATACGAACCGGGATGTCCCGAAGGTTCATCTTGCTCATTTCGGAAAAGCTGGTGATGATGGTTAAATTCAGGGTTGGGCTGCATCATGTGTATTTTGTGGTTCTTTGGGGTAGCCATCAAAAAAATGAATGATCATATGTGTTCAGTTAAAATCAAGAATGCAGTTCCTTTGGTTTGAATTTAAAAGAACGGCGATGTTTTATTAAATGGAAAAACGAAAATACAACAAGACGTTACGCGCAGAAAAAGAAGATGAAACGCGCCTGAAGATTGTCGACGCCGCGATGAATTTACATGGTGAAGTCGGGCCTGCACGCACAACCATCAGTGCGATTGCGGACCGCGCCGGGGTGCAGCGCCTGACGGTCTATCGGCATTTTTCAGAAGAAAATGAACTGCTTGATGCGTGCTCGTCACATTGGCTGAGCCTTAACCCGCCGCCCGATCCGGCATCATGGCGCGAGTCGGTGGCAGAGGGGGATTGGGGCCTCGCGATCCTTAGCATGCTTTATCACTATTATGGTGAAACGGCCTATATGTGGGATCATTGCTATCGCGATCGGGAAAGCGTTGCGGCGCTTCACGAACACATGACGGGCT
>CBIHMD010000190.1:0-5799 GCA_966210655.1 uncultured Thalassospira sp. | reverse complement strand
GGTTTTGGCGATCAGCTCGAACTTCTCAAGAACCTGCTCGGTCAGTTCCTCTTCCATTTTGGAAAGAGAAACGTTGACCTGCTCGTTCTCGTCATCGTCCTCGTCGTCATCACCCTCGCGCGCTTCGCCTTCGGAAGATTCGTCAGACTCTTCGTCCTCGTCATCTTCCTCCTTGTCGTCGTCAGGAGCACCGGTCGGTGCAGGCGTTTCGGTTTCGGCTTCTTCTTCGTCCTCGTCGGCATCGCTTTCGACATGCTCAGCTTCGAAGTCGTCGCCTTCGGTCTCCTCGGCCTCTTCGCCTTCTTCAGCGGCGATTTCGGCATCCGGACCACCGCCATAGGTGGTTTCCAGATCAATCACGTCACGAAGCAGAAGATTGCCGGCCTGAAGCTGATCATGCCAGTTGACGATCGCACGAATGGTCAGCGGGGATTCGCAAATCCCGCCAATCATCATGTCACGGCCAGCCTCAATACGCTTGGCAATGGCGATTTCGCCCTCGCGCGACAGCAGCTCGACGCTGCCCATTTCACGCAGATACATACGTACCGGGTCATCGGTACGGCCAACATCATCTTCGGAGATATTGCCGCTCGGATCCGAGTCTTTCTCGTCATCGTCGTCCGAGTCGTCACCATCCTCGCCATCGATAACATTGATGCCCATCTCGTTGAGATTGCTCATCACGTCTTCGATCTGCTCGGATGAAAAATGCTCCGACGGCAAGGCAGCATTCAATTCATCGACCGAGATGTGGCCCTTCTCCTTGCCCTTGGCAATGAGCTTCTTGATGGCCGCCTTATATGTATCGAGAAGAGGTCCGTCTGCGGTTTCAGAAGAGTTCTTTTTCTCTTCAGCGTTCGAAGTCTTAGACGACATCTATTCCCCGTTTCCCGCTGGGTACAGTTCGTACCGTTGTTGTCCCACGCACTGTTTTCATCAGCGCAAATCACAAATAGCCCGAACGCCGATCCCGCATACGAACGCATGCATCGATCAGTCGTCGAGCTTAAACACTTTTTCCCGGCGTCGGGCCAGATCGTCGCGTCTGTGCGAAAATCTTTCCCATTCTTCATCGCTGATATCTGCTGCCAACTGTCGGACGGCGTATTTTGCCTCTTCGTCCTCCAGGGAGCTTACAGCCATAGAAAAAACCTGTTCCCAACCCGCACGAGCCCTTTCGAGCGGCGTTTCGGGCCTGGCGAAAGCGGCGTGCGCCAAAATATCCGCACCAACCACCCGCAATACTGTCTCTGACAGCCCGTCGCGCTCCAAATGGGCCTTGATTGCATCGGAATCAAGTCCGGGATCACCGTCAAGGAGCTTTAAGACGGCACGGCGAAGATTGTCAAGTTCGGAGTCAGCACAAGTGTAGATTCCGAGCCGCTCGCCGACATCATCATGCAGATGCGGATGATTAATCAGTGTTACCAGCAAAATACAGTCCTGTACCACACGACGTTTTTGCATGGGAGGACGCGACATCCCCGGAACAGCTTTACCCGCCGGTTCCCAGAAATAGTCTTTTTTTCCGCCTTTGCCACCCCGGGCAAATTTTTTATTCTGATAACCGCCAGATCCACCCGATCCTGAACGCTGTCCGCCACTCTTGGTGCGATCACCTCTGAAAAGCTGCCAGACACGATCACGGAACATCGTTTGATATTGCGATCTGACGGCATCATCCCCGATTGCGGAAATACGTTTCTGAATATCGGATTCAAGTGCTGCCCGGCGTTCCGGCGTATCGATTGGCCGTCCAGCCACATCCAGACGCCACACCAGTTCCACCAGTGGCACAGCCGTATCGAGTATCTTGCGGAAATTGGCAAAACCGTTTGCCCCGGCCATCAGACTATCGGGGTCCTCGCCCTCTGGCAGGATTGAAAACAGCAATGATTTCCCCGGACGCAGGATCGGCAGGGCACGTTCCGCAGCACGCACCGCGGCACGCTTACCCGCGGCATCACCATCAAGGCACAGGATCGGCTCGTTGGTCATTTTCCAAAGCTCGCCGATCTGTTCTTCGGTCACCGCCGTCCCCAACGGCGCCACCGCCCCGCGAAATCCGGCACGATGAAGGGCGATCACATCCATGTAACCTTCGGTCACAATGATCGGCGCATCCTGCTGACTGGCTTCGCGGGCCTGTGGCAAACCATAAAGAAGCTGGCCCTTGTGAAACAGTGGTGTATCAGGGCTATTCAAATATTTCGGCTTGGTGTCACCCATGACACGCCCGCCAAAGGCGACGACCCGTCCGCGACGGTCCAGAATGGGAAACATCACGCGCCCGCGGAACCGGTCATAGGTCTGGCGCCCCTGATCTTCTGGCTCAATCAAAAGACCCGCCTCAATCATCAGGGGCTCGTCAAATTCTTCGCGCTTGAGGGCTGCCTTCAACGCCCCGCGGTTATCCGGCGCAAAGCCCAGTCGAAAATCCGCAATCGTTTTATCGTCAAGGCCACGACGGCGAAAATATTCAAGCCCTTCGCGGCCTTCGGGCATATGCAGCACGCGTTCGTAAAATACACAGGCTGCTTCCATCACTTCGTAAAGAGTCTTGGCCTTTTTCTCACGTTCCTGGGCTTCGCGGGATGGCTTGGGCACATCCATGCCGACCTGATTTGCCAGCACTTCGACCGCTTCGACAAAGGTCAGGCCGCGGGTATTCATCACAAAGCTGATCACGTCGCCATGCGCGCCACAGCCAAAGCAGTGATAAAAGCCCTTTTGTTCATTGACCGTGAAAGACGGGGATTTTTCGGAATGGAACGGACACAGGCCGGAATATTCCCGGCCGCGTTTAATCAGCTTCACCGACGTACCGACAATATCCGCCAGTCCGACGCGCGCCCGCAGATCGTCAAGAAACGACTGGGGAAAGCTCATGATTGTCCCGATCCCGTGATCACGTTGATACCAAGCCCCGTTTTACCCTTTTATTGATCCAATGTCTGGAATCCGGGCTTAGGGACGACGAAAGCCGGACGCTTTCGCATCCGGCTTTACAGTTTAGTCTTGTCGCAGGTTTTAACCCAACAGCTTTTTCGCAACACCGCCGGCTTTGCCGAAATCCATGCAACTGGCGTATTTTTCGCGCAGTGCTGCCATCGTCCGGCCCATATCCTTGAGGCAGGTCGCGCCAAGGTCGGCAACCACACCTTTGACAGCCGCCTCGATTTCATCATCGGACATCTGTTTTGGCAGGAAACGTTCAATCACACCGATCTCGGCGGCTTCCTGGGCCGCAAGTTCGGGGCGATTGCCCTTGGTGTACATTTCGATGCTTTCGCGACGCTGTTTGACCATCGCCTGAAGCAGGGTCAGTATTTCCTCGTCGGAAATACCATCAGTATTCCCCTCGCCGCGTGCCGCAATATCGCGTTCCTTGAGTGCAGCCAGGATCAGGCGCACGGTGGTCACGGATACGGCATCCTTCGCGAGGACGGCCTTTTTCAAAGCGTCTGTAAGCTGCGATCGCAGCATGGCTTATCTCTGATTCTGTGGAAGAAAGGAGCGAACATACCGCAAAAGCGCCATGTACGCAAAGAAAACCTCATCAGCTAAGATGTTGATTTTAAAAGAAAAATAAAAGTTTGGATGTATCCTTGACAGGGCGCCACGACTCCCGTAGACATCCGCCAATTTGCCTGCCGGGATGAGGTTTTTACCCGCTTTCAGCATATTGCACCGACGTCTTTTGGCGTTCCGGTAGATGCGGCTGGGGATACCTTGTCATGTCCGCATGCCCGATATGCAGGGGAATTGGGCCGTTTTTCTCGGCCTGCTCGTAATTATTATATATAAAGACTCCGTGTCTCACCGTGGAAAGATCGAAAGGACATTCGCCAATGTCAGCGCCCACGCACACCCCGCCTCCTGGTGCTTCTGCCGTTCTGGTACTTGCCGATGGTTCTGTTTTCTGGGGACGAGGCGCCGGTGCCCGAGGAGAGGTGGTTGGTGAAGTCTGCTTCAACACCTCGATCACGGGCTATCAGGAAATCATGACCGACCCGTCCTATGCCGGGCAGATGATCACTTTTACTTTCCCCCATATCGGCAATGTCGGCACCAATGACGAGGATATCGAAAACACCACCCCCGTCGCCCTTGGCTGCATCCTGCGCCAGGACATTACCGAGCCATCCAACTACCGTTCACAGGGGCATTTCAATGACTGGCTGGCGAAGCATGGCAGGATCGGTATTGCCGGTGTTGATACCCGCCGCCTGACCAAACGCATCCGTAACGAAGGCGCACCAAACGGTGTGATCTGCCACAACCCGGATGGCAAGTTCGATATCAATGCCCTGATCGCCAAGGCCAATGAATGGCCGGGCCTTGAAGGCATGGACCTTGCCAAGGACAATAGCTGCACAGAAGGCTATGACTGGGATCAGACCCTTTGGACCCGCGAAGGCGGTTACGGCGAACTGGGCAATGCAAAACACCATGTCGTTGCCATTGATTACGGTGTGAAGCGCAACATTCTGCGCAACCTTGCCGCCCTTGAATGCAAGGTATCGGTTGTTCCGGCAACCACACCCGCCGAAGAAATCCTTGCGATGAACCCGGATGGGGTTTTCCTGTCGAACGGCCCCGGCGATCCGGCGGCAACCGGCGAATACGCGGTTCCGACCATCAAAAAACTGATCGACAGCGGCAAACCGGTTTTCGGCATCTGCCTTGGCCATCAGATGATGGCACTTGCCCTTGGTGCAAAAACCCAAAAGATGGATGTCGGCCATCGCGGTGCAAACCATCCGGTTAAGGACACCACGACCGGTGTTGTGGAAATCACCAGCCAGAACCACGGTTTTGTCGTCGACAAGGACAGCCTGCCTGACAATGTCGAAGCAACGCACTTCTCGCTGTTTGACGGATCACTTGCCGGGCTTCGCCTGAAAGACAAACCGGTGTTTGCGGTTCAGTACCACCCCGAAGCATCCCCGGGACCGCACGATAGCCATTACCTGTTCAAACGTTTCGTTGGTCTGATCGAAGACGCGAAAGCCTGATAGCGCGACGACATCAGCGACAAGCGATTAACGGACTTAATTTCGGGCGGTGCAGCAATCGCGCCCGCCACGCCAAAAGCGGAAAAAGACATGCCGAAACGTACAGATATCAAATCCATCCTTATCATCGGTGCCGGCCCGATTGTGATCGGTCAGGCCTGCGAATTTGACTATTCCGGTGCACAGGCCTGCAAGGCCCTGAAGGAAGAAGGCTATCGCGTCATTCTGGTCAACTCGAACCCGGCAACGATCATGACCGATCCGAATCTGGCCGATGCGACCTATATCGAACCGATCACGCCTGAAATGGTCGCCAAGATCATCGAAAAAGAGCGTCCGGATGCGTTGCTGCCGACCATGGGCGGTCAGACAGCACTGAATACCGCACTGGCTCTTTACGACGATGGCACGCTTGATAAATACAATGTCGAGATGATCGGTGCGAAAAAGCACGTGATCGAAAAAGCCGAAGACCGTCAGCTTTTCCGCGAAGCCATGGACAAGATCGGTCTTGAAAGCGCGCGTTCGGCAATGGTGCGTACCTTTGAAGAAGCGGTTGTGGCCCTTGAAACTACCGGTCTTCCGGCCATCATCCGGCCAAGCTTCACGCTTGGCGGTGAAGGCGGCGGCATTGCCTATAACCGCGAAGAATTTGAACAGATCGTGCGTAATGGTCTGGCGATTTCACCGACCCATACGGTTCTGGTCGAAGAATCCATTCTTGGCTGGAAAGAATACGAGATGGAAGTCGTCCGCGATCATGCGGATAACTGCATCA
>CBIHMD010000189.1:0-5800 GCA_966210655.1 uncultured Thalassospira sp. | reverse complement strand
CCGGGCGATTACATCGCGATTGCCACCCATTTCCACACCATCGTCATTGACCTGATCCCGAAACTGCCGGACTCGCGCCGTGACTGGGCCAAACGGTTCGGAACGCTCATCGATGCGATGTATGAACATAAAACCAAGCTGATCTGTGCGATTGAATGCGATCCGTCGGAAATCTATACCGACGGCGATTATGCGTTTGAATTCCAGCGCACCGTGTCGCGCCTGACCGAAATGCGCAGTCAGGAATATCTCGACATGCCGCATCTGACGTAACGCCCGAACAGGGCACGCTTCGGGCGAATTTGAACCGCTCAAAAACGACTCCACCCACACAGGTTTAATTACGGCACAAAAAATCACCAGCAGGTGATGGTTGGCATGCCGATTCTTGCGTCTGGGGCGAAATGACGTTCCTGAACTTGCAGAATCTGCTTAAACCGGCTTTTCCTCACGCCCCGCCTGCCGCATGGCAGATGGCCGTTTCCTGCAAGGCTGGGCGTCAAAAGATAAGATCATGCGCATCAATTCGCGGCAAAAGCGTGTTGTGCCTTTCCTTTAGGCAGCGCCAAGGCGCAAACAGGCTTTGGTTTTGCTGCCGATTTGCTTTTATTCGCATCTGCAACATGATCGGTTTTTAAGCGTTTAGACAATAGTTGCAACAAACCGGGAACCGGCGGTTTTCCTCGTAAAAACAGCGGCGTTTCCCCTTGTAAAAGCGGCCGAATCAGTTTACGACACTCGGTGTTTACGAACGATTCTTTCGCGTTCGCAGGTTTAAATTTTCAATCGCGCTCCCAAGTTGAGTTTCGACGCCTCGGAAGCGCAATAGGGAAGAAGGTAACGGAATGGCCCGCAACAAGATCGCGCTCGTCGGTGCTGGCAATATTGGTGGTACTCTGGCCCACCTGGTCGGCCTGAAAGAGCTTGGCGACGTCGTCCTTTTCGACATCGTTGATGGCATGCCACAGGGCAAGTCTCTCGACATTGCTGAATCCTCCCCCGTCGACATGTTTGATGCCGACCTCAAGGGCACCAGTGACTATAAGGACATCGCAGGCGCTGATGTCGTTATCGTGACTGCCGGTGTGGCCCGCAAACCCGGTATGAGCCGTGATGACCTCATCGGCATCAATACCAAGGTCATGACCCAGGTTGGTCAGGGCATCAAGGAACATGCACCGGACGCATTCGTCATCGTCATCACCAACCCGCTTGATGCGATGGTCTGGGTGATGCAGCAGGCAACCGGCTTCGATCCGAAGAAAGTTGTCGGCATGGCTGGCGTTCTGGATTCCGCACGCTTCCGTTACTTCCTCGCCGAAGAATTCAATGTTTCGGTCAAGGATGTCACCGCCTTCGTTCTTGGCGGTCACGGCGATACCATGGTTCCGTCGATCCGTTATTCGACCGTTGCCGGCATCCCGGTTCCCGACCTGATCAAAATGGGCTGGACCACCCAGGAAAAGATCGACCAGATCGTTCAGCGCACCCGTGACGGTGGTGCTGAAATCGTCGCTCTTCTGAAAACCGGTTCCGCTTTCTACGCCCCGGCTGCTTCGGCAATCGCGATGGCGGAAAGCTACCTGAAAGACCAGAAACGCGTCATGCCGGTTGCTGCTTACCTTAGCGGCGAATACGGCGTTGACGGCATTTATGTCGGCGTCCCGGTCGTTCTGGGCGCTGGCGGTGTTGAACGCATCGTCGAAATCAATCTCGACGAGTCCGAAAAGGCAAACTTCGAAAATTCCGTGGCTGCTGTCCGCGGCCTCGTCGAAGCTGCCAAGGGCATGCTCTAAGATCGCGAAGCGGGCTGGTCAGTGACCGGCCCGTTTTTCATTCATTGTCGTTATTATAACGTCAATGAACGCGGGCCTCGCAACAACGTCCCCTTTTGTAAACAGGGACATTGAAACCACGATTTCTGACCCACAGGAAATCGTACGGAAGGCAAGAAAGCGACCGAACATGAATATTCATGAGTACCAGGCGAAAGAAATTCTTCGCAAATACGGTGTGACCGTGCCCAATGGCAAGGTTGCCTACACCGCCGAGGAAGCCATCGAAGCTGCCCAGTCACAGGCTGGTCCGGTTTACGTGGTGAAATCCCAGATCCATGCAGGCGGCCGCGGTAAGGGCACCTTCAAGGAAGCATCCGCTGGCGACAAGGGCGGCGTTCGCGTCGTCAAAAGCGTCGAGGAAGTCGGCGCCAATGCCGGTCAGATGCTCGGCGCGACCCTGGTCACCCACCAGACCGGCCCGGATGGCAAGGAAGTCAAACGCGTCTATATCGAAGAAGGCTGCGACATCGCACGCGAACTTTACCTTTCGCTGCTTGTTGACCGTGCCACTTCGCGCGTGATCTTCATGGCCTCCACCGAAGGCGGCATGGACATCGAAGAAGTTGCCGAAGCAACCCCGGAAAAGATCGTCACCGTTGACATCGATCCGGCTGCCGGTTTCTCGGGCTTCCATGGCCGTAAGCTGGCATTCGCACTGGGCCTCGAAGGCAAACAGGTTTCCAAGGCCGTCAAATTCATGACCGCCATGTATAACTGCTTCCTCGAAACCGATGCGGCGATGGTTGAAATCAACCCGCTGGTCGTGACCGGCGACGGCGACATCATCGCGCTCGATTGCAAAATGAACTTCGACGACAACGCGCTGTTCCGTCACCCGGACATCGAAGAACTGCGCGACGAAGACGAAGAAAACCCGGCCGAGCTCGAAGCTGCAAAACACAGCCTCAACTACATCAAGCTCGACGGCACCATCGGCTGCATGGTCAACGGCGCAGGCCTTGCCATGGCAACCATGGACATCATCAAGCTTTATGGCGGCGCACCGGCAAACTTCCTTGACGTTGGCGGCGGTGCCACCAAGGAACGCGTTACCACCGCGTTCAAACTGATCCTGTCTGACCCGAATGTCGAAGGCATTCTGGTCAACATCTTTGGCGGCATCATGCGTTGTGACGTGATCGCAGACGGCGTTGTGGCAGCAGCCCGCGAAGTCAGCCTGAACGTTCCGCTGGTCGTTCGCCTCGAAGGCACCAATGTCGAACTTGGCAAGAAAATCCTCGAAGAATCGGGTCTGCCGATTGTTTCGGCCGATAACCTTGCCGATGCCGCCGAAAAGGTGGTCAAAGCTGTGAAGGAGGCCGCGTAACTATGGCTGTTCTCGTCGATAAAAACACCAAAGTTATCTGCCAGGGTTTCACCGGTTCGCAGGGTACCTTCCACAGCGAACAGGCAATTGCCTATGGCACCAAAATGGTTGGCGGCGTAACCCCGGGTAAAGGCGGCACCAAGCACCTTGACCTGCCGGTTTTCAACACCGTTGACGAAGCGGTCCATGTTACCGGTGCCAATGCATCGGTGATCTATGTTCCGCCGCCCTTCGCGGCTGATGCCATCCTTGAAGCCATCGACGCCAAGGTCGAACTGGCTGTCTGCATCACCGAAGGCATTCCGGTTGCCGACATGGTGCGCGTCAAGCGCGCCCTTTCGGGTTCGAACACCCGTCTGATCGGTCCGAACTGCCCGGGCGTCATCACGCCTGACGAATGCAAGATCGGCATCATGCCGGGCCACATTCACCGTCGCGGCAAAATCGGTATCGTTTCGCGTTCCGGTACGCTGACCTACGAAGCAGTCGCACAGACCACCGCCGCAGGGCTCGGTCAGTCGACCTGTATCGGTATCGGTGGTGACCCGGTCAACGGCACCAACTTCATCGATTGCCTTGAACTGTTCCTGAATGACCCTGAAACCCAGGGCATCATCATGATCGGTGAAATCGGTGGTTCTGCCGAAGAAGAAGCCTGTGAATTCCTGCAGGCTTCGAAAGTCAAAAAACCGGTTGCCGGCTTCATTGCCGGTGTAACCGCACCTCCGGGTAAACGCATGGGCCATGCCGGTGCGATCATCTCCGGCGGTAAGGGCACTGCGGATGCGAAAATGGATGCAATGCGCAGCGCTGGTATTCTTGTTGCCGATTCCCCGGCAAGCCTTGGCTCGACCATGCTCAAGGCTTTGAAAGGGTAATCAGGGTAGTCAGAGGAAAGGCAGGGGGAGGCGTGGTCTCTTTCGGGACCATGCCTTCCAAGACCACAAATGAAACCTCAAGATATCGACACGATTCTGAACGAGTCGAACGCAACCTACATCGCTGAACTTTATGCCCGGTATCAGAACAACCCAAGTGCGGTTGATCAGAGCTGGGCCGAGTTTTTTGACGGGTTGCAGGACGACGCATCCGATCTCCTTGCCGAAATGCAGGGACCCAGCTGGCAGCCGCGGGAAACCAAGGTTGTTGGCGGTATGGATGGTTACGACGTCTCCCAGGGCCACGCCGAACGTCCCGCCAATGGCGGCTACGCAACGGCGGCTCATGCGGCACCGCAGGGTGCGCCGGTAAGTTCCGACGTCATCCGTGCTGCGGCACATGATTCGATTCGCGCCCTGATGCTGATCCGCTCCTATCGCGTGCGCGGCCATCTCGAAGCAAATCTTGATCCGCTGGGCCTCGCCCCGCGTGATCCGCACCCGGAACTCGATCCGAAAACCTATGGCTTCACCGAAGCCGATATGGATCGTCCGATCCACATCGCCAATGTTCTTGGCCTTGAAACTGCTACCATTCGTCAGATCGTATCGCTGGCCCGCAAAACCTATTGCGGCTCGATCGGTATCGAATTCATGCACATTCAGGAACCTGAACAGAAATCATGGATTCAGCAGCGTATCGAAAGCATCGGCAACCAGACGCAGTTTACTGCACGCGGCAAGGAAGCCATCCTTGAACGCCTGGTCGAAGCCGAAGGTTTCGAAAACTACCTGCACACCAAATATGTCGGCACCAAACGTTTTGGTATCGATGGTGGCGAAGCCCTGATGCCGGCTCTCGAACAGATCCTCAAACGCGGCAGCCAGATCGGCATCCGCGAGGTCGTGTTCGGCATGCCGCACCGTGGTCGTCTGAACGTTCTTGCCAACGTTCTGAACAAACCGTTCCAGGCGATCTTCTCGGAATTCATGGGCAACCCGTCAAAACCCGAAGACGTTATGGGTTCGGGTGACGTTAAGTATCACCTTGGCACATCGGCTGACCGTGAATTTGACGGCAATATTGTCCACCTGTCACTGACCGCGAACCCGTCCCACCTCGAAGCGGTAAACACCGTCGTTCTGGGTAAGGTCCGCGCCAAACAGTCACAGCGCAAAGACACCAACCGCGAACAGGTCATGGGTATCCTGCTTCATGGTGATGCGGCCTTTGCCGGTCAGGGCCTTGTTGCTGAAACCTTCGATCTGTCGCACCTCAAAGGCTATCGTACCGGCGGTACGATCCACTTTGTCGTCAACAACCAGATCGGTTTCACCACCAAGCCGACCGATAGCCGTTCCTCGCCCTATTGCTCGGATATTGCCAAGGTCGTTCAGGCACCGATCATCCATGTCAATGGTGACGATCCCGAAGCCGTGGTTCACGCCGCCCGCATCGCGACCGAATTCCGCCAGGAATTCAAACAGGACGTCGTCATCGACATGTTCTGCTATCGCCGCTTTGGTCACAATGAAAGCGACGAACCGGCCTTCACCCAGCCAAAGATGTATGACGTGATCGGCAAACACCCGACCACCAAGGACATCTACGCCCAGAAGCTGATCAAGGAAGGTCTTCTGACCGAAGAACGCGTCAAGGAACTGGATCAGAAATTCCAGAGTCACCTTGATGACTAGGTCATGGGCTCCGACGACTACCGCCGGACCCAGGCAGAGTGGCTCGAAGGGACAGGGTG
>CBIHMD010000188.1:0-5819 GCA_966210655.1 uncultured Thalassospira sp. | reverse complement strand
CCTTATCAGAATGCCGAAGGCAGCATTGTGGGCGCAATCGGGGTTGTCGGACCGACCCGGATCAATTATGCCCGGATCATTCCGCTGGTCGATTACACCGCCAAGCTGGTCGGGCGACTGATTGGATAAACGTTGGTGCTGCGTGTCAGGCCACACAAATTGAAGGTACAGGTTAGCCATGTCGGAAACCGCAAAGAATACCCCGGAAGATTTGCAGGACTCTACCCCGGCAGATGAAACTGCCGCCGAAGATGCAGCTACAGAAGCAACAGAGACCGAAGGCACCGATGCAGCCGCCGATCCGGTTGCCGCACTTGAAGCAGAAATTGCCGAATTGAAAGACCGTCTGCTGCGTGCTGCCGCCGAGGTGGAAAACACCCGCCGTCGCGCCAAAAAAGACGTCGAAGACGCCAGTAATTATGCGGTCACCAAATTTGCCCGCGATCTTCTTGATGTTGGCGATAATCTTCGTCGCGCCCTTGAGGCCGCCGGGAATGATGCCAATGCAGATCCGGCGATGAAAACGCTGATCGACGGTGTGGAAATGACCGAAAAAACCCTGCTCAAGGCCTTCGAGCAGAACGGTATCGAAAAGCTCGAACCGCTTGGCGAGAAACTTGATCCTAACCAGCATCAGGCTGTGTTTGAAATGCCGAACCCTGCCTACCCGGATGGCCATGTCGCCCAGGTAATGCAAGCCGGTTATGTGATTAAAGGCCGCCTGCTTCGCCCCGCCATGGTTGGGGTAACGAAAAACCCGGCCGGTCAGGAAACCGCAAAAAGCGACGAACCGGGTAGTAATATCGACACATCTGCCTGATCCGGAAACGTAATATCAAAACCGGTTTTAGCGGATCGGATTTTGCAAACGGCCCCGTCATCATTGTGGCGGGGCCGTTTTATTTTAGCCCTTCCCACGTTAAGCTGAGCTGACCGTAGCCACAAAGTGGAACCGCCATGTCACTTCGCCCGGCCATTATCGACATCCTGCGAGACGAGGCCGCCCCGATTGTCATTTTGACCGGAGCTGGAATATCAAAAGAAAGCGGACTGCATACCTTTCGCGATCCCGATGGCATCTGGGCCCATTACGACATTTCCGAAGTTGCCACACCCGAAGCATTCCTCAACAACCCTGATCTGGTCCATCAATTCTATAATGACCGGCGCGCCGGATTGCTTGATCCTGCCGTTCAACCCAATGCAGCACATCTGGCCCTTGCTCGGCTCGAAGCAGAATGGCCGGGAGATGTGCTTCTGGTAACCCAGAATATCGACGATCTGCATGGCAGGGCGGGGGCAAAAAACCTGATCCATATGCATGGCGAGTTGCTGAAAATCCGCTGCAATCATTGTGATCTTTTGACCAACTGGTCCAAGCCGCTCGATCAGGGCGTGCCCTGCCCATCTTGCGCCAAGCCAGGCGGCCTGCGCCCGCATGTTGTCTGGTTCGGGGAAATGCCGCTGGAAATGGAACGGATTTATACTGCCTTGGCCGATTGCAACCTTTTCATCTCTATCGGGACATCAGGCAATGTTTATCCGGCAGCCGGTTTTGTGCAGATGGCCCGCGAAGAATCAGGCGCAGAAACCGTAGAACTTAATCTGGAGCCAAGCAACGGTGCGACATTGTTTGAATACAGCCGTTACGGGGCCGCCAGTGAAATCGTTCCATCATTTGTCTCGTCATTAATCGGGTGATAAATTGCATACTCAACCAAAAGAGGAATGCCACCATGATCTTTAAACCGGAAACACATGAACTGAGCCTGACCCGCCTGCTTGATGCCCCGCGCCAAAAACTTTTCCGCTGCTGGACGGATGCCGAATTGCTCAAACAATGGTTTGTCCCAAAGCCTTGGAGTATTGCCCGGGCCGAATTGGATGTCCGCCCCGGTGGATCAACCCTGATTGTTATGAAAAATCCCGAAGGCGAAGAATTCCCCAATCCGGGTATCTATCTTGAAATCGTTGAAAATGAAAAGATCGTCCTGACCGATGCTTATACAAGTGCGTGGGTCCCATCGGCAAAACCGTTCATGACTGCGATCATCACCTTTGCCGACGAAGGCGATAAAACCCGTTACACCGCAATCGCCCGCCATTGGTCCGAAGAAGACCGAAAAGCGCACGAGGAAATGGGCTTTCATGAAGGTTGGGGCATTTGTGCCGATCAGCTTGAAAAACTCGCCCAAAGCCTTTGAGGCAGGGTTATCGAATCATCTCAACTGATTCTTCCTGCCGCGGGCTCCTGACCGTCACAAAGCGTGTGGAACTGCTTTTCGCCTTCCGGACTGAAGCGGACCACACGCGAGTCCCGGCTGCGCTGCGCCCAACCCAATTCATAGAACCGGTTCAGTAATGCCGCCCCGAATGCCCCGGCCAGATGTGATTGCCGTGCACTCCAATCCAGACATTCCCGGCATAGCGGCCGACGCGTATTGCGCAACGCCATAAGATCAATGCCAAACCCGGCGGCAAAATCCGCCCCTGCATCGGTCAGCATCACACCGTTATGATCAATGGCGATCAGTTCACGTTCTTCAAGTGCAGCAAAAAGGGCGACTCCCATTTCGCCAGCCAGATGATCGTAACAGACTCGCGCCTTGCGCAATTCCGGATCCTTCGGGCCGGTTCGCACCCGGTTATGGCCAACTCGGCTGGCAATCCCCATCAGGACTTCCAGTGCCTCGACGATATCAGGGCCGGAAAGCGTGAAATAACGATGCCGCCCTTGCTTGCGCGGTGTAACGATCTGCCCGGCTTCAAGTTTCGCCAGATGCGAACTTGCCGTTTGGGGCGTCACACCAGCTTCTTGTGCAAGTTCGGCAGCAGTCAGGGCGCAACCACTCATCAGAGCGGTCAGCATGTTCGCGCGCGCCGGATCGCCAAGCAACGCAGCCACGCGGGCAATATCAGGTCCTTCTTTCATAGTTCGATATTAATCGAAGCATTGACTACCAGCAATCGGTTATCTGTTCGGTATTGTCCCTGTCCGGAGATCCGAATGACACCGTCCAAAATATCGCTGCCCCTTGAAATTGGTTTGCTGGTTGTGCTCGCCCTGCTTTGGAGGTCGTCGTATCTGTTTATCAAAATCGCGCTGACAGATATCCCGCCGGTCACCCTGATCGCAATCAGGGTAGGCATCGCATCGTTGTTTCTTTTTGCCATCATGTCCTGGCGTGGCGAACATTTTCCACGTGATGGTAAGGTTATTGGCATGTTGCTGATACAGTCGGTTTTCAACAGCCTCGGCGCATGGACCGTCCTAGTCTGGGGACAGCAACATGTAGAAAGCGGCGTCGCCATCATCAATCTGCCGCCCAGCTTCTGGCAGGCATCCACATCACCTTCTTCGAAATACTGAAACAATCAACCATCAAGGGAAATAGAAAATGATCACCTGTTTCATCCGCTATGAAATCGATCCTTACAAAAAGAACGCCTTTGTCGAATATGCCCGGAACTGGGGCGAGGCAATCCCGCGTTGCGGGGCTGATCTGGTCGGCTATTTCGCCCCGCATGAAGGATCGATCTCGACCGCATATGGTGTCTACCATTTGCCCGATCTGGCATCATATGAAGCTTATCGTGCACGCCTGTCGCAAGATCCGTTGGGCCGTGAAAACTATCAGTTCGCCCAACGCGAAAAGTTCATCCTGCGCGAAGAACGCCAGTTCTTCAGAATCGCTTCCACCCCGCATGCGGAGCTGATCAAGCCATGATTGCCGTCATTTTCGAAGTACTGCCCCACCAACAGCACCGTGATGAATATTTCTCGATCGCCGGTGACCTGCGTCCGATCCTTGAAACCATCGACGGGTTCATCTCGATTGAACGGTTTGAAAGCCTTACCGAACCGGGAAAAGTTTTATCCCTGTCCTTCTGGCGCGACGAAGAGGCCGTCATGGCCTGGCGCAATGTCGGTGATCACCGCATTGCCCAAGGCAAAGGTCGCAACCGGATTTTCGATGATTATCGGCTGCGTGTCGCCTATGTCATGCGTGACTACGGAATGCATAAACGTGCGCAAACACCGGACGATTCCCGCAAATTGCATGGCGATACATCTTCAGGAATCAACTGAGAAAATCGCGCATACCCGCATTAGACATAACCGGGTGTGCGCTAAACCTTTGCCGTGGCGACCTTGCTGTCATCATCGTCATTGTCATGCCCGGCGGGAGCAACAGGTACCGGTTTTGCGCCGCCTTTATAGTCAAGCAACGCAACCGCCAGCACGACAATCCCTGCCCCGATAAAAATGACGGGCACGGGCAACATGTCAAAGAAGATCAGATCCATCGCCACCGAAAATGGCAGTGCCGTATAAGCCGCCGGTGAAATGACACTGGCATCAGCCACCCGGACAGCACGCAGGACCATATAATTGGTCAGCATGGCAAAAAAACCTGCCCCGGCGGAATAAAGCCAGTCAGCAAGGGCGGCGGGTTGCCACATGATAACCGCGACCGGCACCCAGATGACAATGGCAACAATCTGTGGCCAGAACAGCATTGAAAAATTTGTCTCTGTCCGGGTCATCACTTTGGCAAAAAGCGTCTGGGCGGAAAAACAGAACGCCCCGATCAGGGCGGCGGCAACGCCCAGCGGCACGCCAAACCCGTCCATTTTCGGCACACACATCACCCAGACACCGACAAGGCCAAGCAGAGTAGCGACCAGTTTACGCGCTGTCAGCTTTTCACCTAGGATAACAACCGCCAGCATCACGGTCAGCAATGCCTCGATAAACAGATAGGCATTAACCTCGGCAATGCTCATCTGCCGAAGTGCAAAGAACACAAAAAACAGCGATCCATACCACAGCACCCCACGCGCCAGATGGGCATAGGGCCGGTTGGTCCGGATTGACCGGGTACCGATAAACGTCAGGATGACCAAGAATACAGCCACTGTGGTTACCGCACGCATGGCTAGGATCTGTGCGGTCGGCACATCATGGGATACCAGCTTGGCACAGACATCGACAAAGACGCCCGACGCCATCGCAGCCGTCATCCACAAAACGCCACGAAAATTACCGCTGAGGCGCAAAAGCGTCCCGGTCATCTGCCAAATCCCGATCACTGAAATAAAAAGGGGGTTTCCGACAGCGGGGTCGACTGCTGCGGGGTGGCGCAAGGAGACTATCTATCGTCGGCCGGAAACCCTTTTCGCCCATGATATTGCCCGTAAAAATAGAAAAAGACGAATGAGGAGTTTTCAGCGATTGATGAGAATTTTTTGCCCCAAACCCCTGTCAGGCCTGTTACACAGGAATGAACCAGAAAAACCCTGTCCCACGGAAATGTTCGATGCGCCGCAAACTGCCCCCTTTACGCGCGCTTGTCGCCTTTGAAGCCACTGCCCGCCACCAAAGCGTCAAGGCAGCGGCAGAAGAACTGCATGTCACGCAAAGTGCGATCAGCCACCAACTCCGCCAGCTTGAAGAATGCCTTGGCGTGGTTCTGTTTGTCCGTAAAGGGCGTGGATTGAGCCTGACAAAATCGGCAATCCAGCTTCTGCCCCGCCTGACCGAGGCACTCGACGGCATTGCCGACATCACCAGTGAAGTCGGCCCGGACAAGGGCAAGGCGATCCGGATCGGAGCGTTGGCAACCCCTGCCCTGACGGTTTTGCTTAACGAGCTTGGCCGCCTGCAGGCCCGAATGCCTGCAGACATCCCTGTCCAGTTTCGTAAAATCGAATTTGATGACGATCTCGATCCGCTCGAAATCGATATCGCGCTTCAGATCGCGCCAAAAGATTTGCCGGGGCTGGATGGCTGGGTCACGGAACTTCTGACGCCCGAA
>CBIHMD010000187.1:0-5843 GCA_966210655.1 uncultured Thalassospira sp. | reverse complement strand
AACCAGCCGAACCCGTGCGGGCACAACCCTTGACCCGATTCCGGGCATAAAGGCAAAGGCCGCCCCGACCCTGGCAAAGCTCATCAGGACCACATAGACATTAAGTGTCAGAAGATCATCGAGATTCATCTTCTTTCAGGATGTCCTGTTATTGGGTTTGTTTCGCTAATTCGGCAGGCCAATAAAATGATCGACCATTCGTCCCATGAATTCGGTCATTTCCGTCATCATGAACGGCAAAAGCACCAGCAGCGCGATAAAAATCACGAGGATTTTGGGTACAAAAGTCAGGGTCATTTCCTGGATTTGGGTCAAAGCCTGAAACAGCGCGATAACCAAACCAACCCCCAATGCAATCAGCATCAAGGGCGTACTGACCTTCAGAAGAGTCCATACGGCATCATAGGCCACGTCCATGATTTCCGCTTGATCCATCTGGTCTTCCTGCCTCGTCTTCCGTCACGTTACATCATTCATACAGGATAAGACCGATGATGGGCCATGATTTCCTGCAATTTCAATTCGGTCGCCGCAAAAACAAAAAACCGCACGAATATCGTGCGGCTTGTCCAAAACATCCATCTGACAATTCAATCAACCGTCAGATCGGCATGCTCAATACACTCTGATAGGCTTCAACGGCCTTGTCACGAACACTGACCACAGTACGAAGTGTTACTTCGGCAGCCGAAACAGCGGTCACCACTTCATGCAGTTCCGCGTCACCAACGATGGCCTTCTGGGTCATCTGTTCGCTGTTCACCATGGTTGCACGGGCATCAATTGCCGCCCCCTTCACCATGTCGGCAAAACTTTCCCCCGGATTGACGGTCTGGCCGTTACCGCCAACACGCTCGGCCACGCTCGCGGTTTTACCGCTTGCAGCGTTACGGTAGGCAGAAATGGCATCGTTGAAACTGGCAACCATCGGTTCGTATCCTTAAAGCGGCCTTCGCAGACCTGATATTTTGTGACTTACTGCAGAATATCAAGGGTCTTGAGCAGCATGCTGCGCGAAGACTGTATCACATTGAGGTTGGCTTCATAACTTCTCTGTGCTTCGCGCAAATCCATCATTTCGACCAGCGTTTCAACATTCGGGGTTTGTACATAACCCTGATCATTAGCGGCCGGATGGCTCGGTTCGTATTTCATACCAAAATCGGACTTGTCCGTCATGACTTTATTGACCTTGACCAGCTCGACGCCGATTTCGCGATCCATCACATTCTTGAAAGTCAGCAGCTTGCGGCGATACGGGTCCTGCCCCTGTGCGGTCGGAAGGCTGTCTGCGTTGGCAACGTTTTCAGCCGCGATACGAAGTCGAGTACCCTGTGCGCGCATGCCGGCAGCGGAAATTTTAAAAGCTTTGTAAAGTTCCATGATCGCTTATTCCTTCAACGCTGCTTATGCGCGGCCCAAAGCCGAAATCATCATTGACTTATGCTTGGCATAAAGTCGGGTCATGGTCTGATAATCGACCTGGTTTTCGTTCATCTTGACCATCTGCTCTTCAAGGATGACTGCGTTTTTGCCGGGCGCGACCTCATAGTTCTTGCGCACTTCCTCGTCCTTGAAGTTCTGCGGTTTGTGCAAACCCTGACTGTGCCCCGGTGCGGTCGCCTGCATCGCCAGAATGAACTGGCGGTCGCGACCGATGGTCTTCGGGTCGAATTCTTTAAGGTCGTTGGCGCGGTAATTCGGCGTATCGGAGTTGGCAATATTCTGCGCGATGACTTCCTGACGCTGCGTCAGCCAGTCCATCTTTTCTTTCAGATTGGCGAACATGCCAAGTTTGCCGATATCCATTGCCTGCTCCTGTTATCGCGACCCCAGTATTGGGCGGGCCGGTAAAGTCGAAGTTAACGCCGTGCCCTGATCGGGACCGGGATCATCCCCAAGGCGATTTTTGCCGCCCTGTTCGATCCTGAAAACTACTTTGCACTTGCCGTGCCAGAAGTCGGAAAAGCGTTAAATTACAATGCCGGACCGGGTTGCTATCGGCGGCACTGGACCGCGACGAACAAAGCGGGCATATTGTGTCGCGTCTGGCGAATTTCTTTCGCCATCTATCGAAACCGGGACATTTCATGCTCTATCTCACACGAAAAGTTGGCGACTCCGTTGTTATTGACGACAACATCGAAGTTACCGTCGTTGAGGTTCGCGGCAAAACCGTGAAGCTGGGCTTCACCTTTCCCGAAGATGTGCAAGTCCTGCGTCGCGAACTTTATGATCGCATTCAGGAAGAAAACCGTTCGGCTTCGGCCAGTGCGGATCTTGTGCGTCAGCTGGGCCAGGTGGCCAATGCGGTTGCCGACAATATGAAAATCGGTCCTGACGCCAACGAAGACGACGGTAAAGACTGATTTTCCGGTCACGCGATCTACCGGCATGGGCCGGGGATGCAAGACCACCGACATACGACAGGCAATATCGTCATCCTCCTGGCAGGTAGCCGGGATATTGACCTTCCCCATTCTCGGGCTTGTCTTTACCCGGTCCCGCGTCATCAACATTCTATCCCCTTACCGTGACTGCAACGATTTGTTGACCATCTTCTGGCTATGGTCGAGGCTTGCGAATGGCATACAAAGCCACGCAAACTGCTGGGACCTGACGAGATGGACAAGAATGGCCGGTAACCGACCCAAGGTCGACATCACCGATCCGCGCGAAACCCGCACGGAAAATCTTGCCGCGCCCGGTTCCAGCGACCAGAAAGCCGTGGCACTAAGTTATGCCCATGGCCGTGATAACGCGCCAATATTAAGCGCGAAGGGCGAAGGCAGCGTTGCGGAACAAATCTTGCAACTCGCTTTTGCCAATGGGATCAAAGTCCGTAAAGACAGCGATCTTGCAGAAATTCTGATGGCTGTGGACGTCGACAGTGAAATTCCACTCGAAGCGTTTGCCGCCGTCGCCGAGATTCTGAACTATATATACCGTATCAACCGGATTTACGGTGATCCGGCGAAGAAACAGCCGACAACATCAAATATCGATCAGGTGTCGGCAAACAATTTTGCAGATCGCAACCGGGAATATCCAAATGAGCCCTGAACAATTCAAACCCGATCAGTTCAAAAAAGATCTCAAGCGCGTTTTATCCCTGATCACGGCCAGCCAACGATTTGTCGATGACGGCAAAGTGGTTGAACTAAATACACTTGAAGCCAAGATTTCCGATCTGTGTGTGCAGGCACGCGCTATGAATGCCGAGCAGCGCCGCGAAGTTGCGCCGCTTCTGGCGGCCCTGACCGATGATCTGGCCCGCCTCGAAACCACAATGCACAAGGAATATTCCGAACTGCAACGCCAGTTGCGCGGTCTTAGCAATAACGCACAGGCAACCAATGCCTATGCCCATGCAGCACGCACCACGCGCTAGGCAGGTCCTTGTTGAAAATCCCGATGGCGGCTTGCCTGTGCTGGCTGCACACGGTAAACAGGACGGGTTCGCCATGTTTAGGGGCGAACCAAATAACAGGTCCGTCGCGGGGAAGGTAACCTGATGGAATTTAGCGCTTATTTCCGATTTGTTGCGGCCCTTGTCTTTGTACTGGGGATGATCGGGGTTTTAGCGCTGGTTGCGCGGCGTTTTATTCCCGGTGCGCGCAACATCAACCGCCGTAACAAGGAACGCCGACTTTCCATCGTCGAAGTCGTTCCTGTTGACACCAAAAGACGTCTGGTACTTTTCAAACGCGATGATACTGAACATCTGGTCCTGCTCGGGCCGTCCGGCGATTGCGTGATCGAGCGCAATATCGGCACCCATTTTTCCGAAGTTCTTGGCGACGATATGCGCATTCACAGTCACGACAACCTGTCGGATGCATCGTCAATCGATACCGCCCCGACAAAGACCAACGGGAAACAACCCGCATGACCATCGCGCCCATTTCGCATTCCCGACAGGATCAAGCCATACAGGCGCATCCGGCCCGCAGTGGCAACGTGCCGCGCTGGCTGGTGTTGGCGGCAGTCTGGTCACTGGTGCCATTGATTGCCATCGGGTTTGGTGGCGATACTGTCCATGCCCAGACGTTCAATTTCGATCTTGGCGAAGGACCCGGCGTGACTTCATCGGGCCGGATGATCCAGCTTATCGGCCTGATCACGGTCCTAAGCCTTGCCCCGGCCATCCTGATGATGGTGACATCCTTTACCCGTATCGTCGTCGTCCTCAGCCTTCTGCGCACGGCCATTGGCATTCAGCAATCGCCACCAAACCAGGTCATGGTCAGCCTGGCGCTGTTTCTGACTTTGTTTATCATGATGCCGACAATGGAGCGCGTCTGGGACGAGGGTCTCCAACCGATGATCAATGGCGATATCGACGAATTCGAAGGCATGGAAAGGTCTGTCCGGCCGGTTCATGATTTCATGATGACACAGGTGCGCGACCGCGATCTTGAACTGTTCGTCAATCTTGCCAATGTCGAGGTAACCGGCCCGGAAACCATTCCGCTGCGCGCATTGATCCCCGCCTTCATGATCAGCGAATTACGCCGCGCATTTGAAATCGGCTTCCTGCTGTTTATTCCGTTCCTGATCATCGACATGGTGGTCGCCAGTATCCTGATGTCGATGGGTATGATGATGTTGCCACCGGTCATCATCTCGTTGCCGTTCAAGCTGATCTTCTTTGTGATGGTCGACGGATGGTATCTGATATCGGGATCGCTGGTCGAAAGTTTCGGTGGTTAGCCATACCAACGGAAATTCCCAAAACAAAAGCCGCCTTGCACAAGCAGGCGGCTTTTTGATTGTCAGAACGTCCGGTTCAGACCGACCGTTTACCCGTCTTGAAAACATTCTTTTCAAGCGGCTTCAGGCCGAAGCTGCCACGACGTGGTGCAGGATTATCCGCAACATAGCGATCTGCCTGCTGGCGTTCACGGTCATTCATGCGTGCCCGCACGGCTTCCATTTCACGATAGGCCTGGCTTCCGGCCGAGGGTGCTGACATCCGCAACCAGTAAAAAGCCATGATATTGTCCTGATCGACACCACTACCGATGGCATAAAGCCGCCCCAGGGCAGCCTGCCCGTTGGCCGATCCCTTGCGCGCCGCCCGTTCATACCAGCTTGCTGAACGGACCATATCAACCGGCACGCCAAGGCCGTGTTCATACATCACCCCGATCAGGTGATATCCGCCCGGATGGCTGAGTTCCGCCAGATCCATGGCAAGATCCAGTGCCGCGGCATAATCCGGTTCGCGATGCGCAACACCAAAGATCAGAATTTGCGTCATCTGGTATTTCGCAGAAATATCGCCCTGATCACACGCATTCATCAACATCGTCCAGCCACGATTAAACAGCTTCAGGTCGGATGAATGACAGAAATACATCGCAAGATTGGCCTGGGCATAGGTATCGCCCTCGTTCGCGGCCATTTCAAACCAACTGATGCTCTCGGCGATATTGCGTTCTGCCCCCAAGCCAACACCAAGGGCATAGCCAAGAGCAGATGCCGCTTCGACACTGCCGGCACGGGCCGCGCGCAGATTATATTCAAACGATTTTGACGGGTCGCATTTTACACCGCGCCCTTCAAGGTAAAGATAGGCAAGAACACTGGCAGCCGAGGGGTCATTAGCCTCGCTCGCGCGGCGCAGATATTCCACCGCCATCTCGTCGTTCTGATCAACACCCCATCCATTGAGGTAACACACCCCAAGGTTATAAAGGGCGGCGATTGATCCGTTTTCGGATGCCTGTTCGAACCATTCGGCCGCAGTTTCCGAATTTTCCGGCACCCCAAGCCCCTTGGCATAAAGATAGCCGAGATTGTTGGCCGAAATGCCTTCGCCGCCGAGTGCCTCTTCACGG
>CBIHMD010000186.1:0-5879 GCA_966210655.1 uncultured Thalassospira sp. | reverse complement strand
CAGATGGGCGATCTCTGGTTTATCCAGCCCGCCGGTTCGGATCGTTTAGAGGGCTTATCGGTCGGCGGGTAAACCGCCTGCCGGTTATTTATCGCAATCGGATGTTCCGCGACCGTCGGGGACGGGGATGGGCGAAACAGAGGGGGACCGGATATGACTTTCCGGCAACAGGCGCGTTTCTGGCTGATTTTCATTGTCGGTTTTTTCCTTCTGATCTGGCTGTTTTCCGGCATTCTGCTGCCGTTCGTCGCCGGGATGGCGATTGCCTATTTCCTTGATCCGCTGGCCGACCGGCTGGAGGCGCGGGGGATCAACCGGACGATTGCCACGACGATCATCACGGTTCTGTTTTTCCTGATTTTCATTTTCGTGTTGCTGCTGATCGTGCCGATGATCGGCAACCAGCTTGCAGGCTTCCTTGAAAGGTTGCCGGGCTATATCGATACGCTGCGCAATACCATCCTGCCCCATATCCAGCATATCGTTGACCGGGTTGCCCCGGAAACGCTGCAAAACATATCGGATTCGGCCAAGGGCCAGACGGCCAACGCCATCAAATGGGTTGGCAACCTTTTGACTAATGTGTTGTCAGGCGGGTTGGCGTTGCTGAACTTTCTGAGCTTGCTGTTCATTACCCCGGTTGTGTCGTTTTACCTTTTGCGCGACTGGGACAGGATCGTTGCCAAGGTCGATGGCTATCTGCCGCGTCGTTCGGCAAAGGATATCCGTCAGTGCGCGCGTGAAATCGATGAAACGCTGGCAGGCTTTGTCCGCGGGCAATCAACGGTCTGCATGCTGCTTGGCCTTTTCTATGCGATTGGGCTAAGCCTTGTCGGGCTGGAATTCGGCTTTGTCATCGGGTTGATGACCGGGCTTGTATCCTTTGTGCCTTATGTCGGGATGCTTGCCGGTTTTGCCGTCGGCATGGGGGTTGCGCTTGCGCAATTCGGGGTCGGCATCGATCTGGCGCTGGTGGCTCTTGTGTTCGGGGCCGGGCAGTTGATGGAAGGCAATTTCCTGACGCCGAAGCTTGTCGGCGACAAGGTTGGCCTGCATGCGGTCTGGGTGATGTTTGCCCTGTTGGCCGGTGGCGCGGTTTTCGGATTGCTGGGCGTGATGCTGGCGGTGCCGGTGGCCGCCGTGATCGGTGTGCTTGTCCGCTATGGCCTAAGGCAGTATCTGAGTAGCCGGTTATATGATCACGGACCGGATAACCCGGCCTATGATCCCTTAAAAGACGCCGAGAATTGAGATTGCCGTGACCCGTTTGACCAAAAAGACGGCAGCCAATGCAAGTACAGTGGTGCGAGACGTCGATACCCCCCCGCAGCAATTGCCACTGGCGCTGGAACTGCGTCCGGCATTGGGACGGGCCGATTTCATGGTTGCCGATTGCAACCGCGAAGCCGTTTCATGGATCGATCACTGGCCGGAATGGCCGGTTCCCGCCCTTTGCCTTTATGGTCCGCGCGGATCGGGCAAAAGCCACCTTGCCGAAGTCTGGCGGGCACGGTCGGCCGCGTTAAGCGTTTCGGGGCATGACCTTGTCGGGGCGAACCCGGACGTACTTCTGGGCGATGCCACCGGGCTTGTCATCGAGGATGCCGATCTTGGCCTCGACGAGACGGTGTGTTTCCATCTTTACAATATGCTCAAGGAACGCGGCGGGCATTTGCTGATGATCGCACAACAGCCCCCGGCGCGCTGGAAAGTCGATTTGCCGGATTTGAAATCGCGGCTGGGTGCGGTACTGGTCTGCGAGATTTCCCCGCCCGATGACGACCTTATCGTCGGGCTTCTGATCAAGCTGTTTGCCGACCGGCAGATGGCACCAAGCCCGCAGATCATTGCCTTTATCCTGCCGCGGATCGAACGCAGCTTTGTCGCGTTGACCGAACTGGTGGCGGCCATTGACCGGCAGGCATTGGCCGAAAAAAGGGCGGTGACATTGCCGCTGGTGCGGGCCGTGATGGATGGTCAATAAATCCCGATCCCGCGCAGACGCATTTTCGATAGGCGATGCAAACCGTTAGGCGTTATATTCGCCCGATTGCAAATTACCGGATAGTGCATGTGACGACGCGCAAGACCAAGGTTAAACCATCCGTTAAATCCAACATTGAAACCCTTGTCAGCGGGGGACATGTTCTGGGCTGGCGCGAATGGATCGGATTTCCGGATTTCGACGTACCATTGATGAAGGCCAAGATCGATACCGGGGCGCGGACATCGTCGCTGCATGCATTGAATCCGCGTATTATTGATCGCGATAATCAAAAGTTCGTAAAATTCATCTTGCCGCATTACCGCGGTGACGGGCATGGTCGTATCGAGTGCATGGCACCGCTGGTTGAAACGCGCGAGATTCGCAGTTCAAATGGCGAGGCCGAAGAACGCTATGTCATTTCGACCCATATTGCCGTCGGGCATCATAAAATCCGGGTCGAGATTTCATTGGCAAACCGTTCATTGATGGGCTTTCCCATGTTGTTGGGGCGGACCGCGATGAAGGCAGGAAGATTTTTGGTTCAACCGTCGAAATCTTATCTGGCGGGGAAACCGGAACAGGTTTATACGGCGCTGAAATCAGACACTGTTTCGGAACAATAATCCGGCGCTGTCGTTGAACCTTCGACACAAACCGATCCATATTTCGTAACCGCTCGACCACGGGAGTCCATTGCATGAAAATCGCAATGCTTGCGCGCAATCCTAATCTGTACTCTCACAAACGGCTGGTCGAGGCGGCCGAAAGTCGCGGGCACGAGATTGATGTCATCAACACCTTGCGCGTGACGATGAACATCACGTCGCTGAAGCCGGAAATCTATTATGGCGGCGCAAAGTTGACCGGGTATGACGCGATCATTCCGCGTATCGGTGTTTCGGTGACGTTTTTCGGACTGGCGGTGTTGCGCCAGTTTGAAATGATGGGGGTTTACCCGCTTAACGAATCGGTGGCGATTGGCCGGTCGCGTGACAAACTGCGCTCCTTGCAGATCCTGTCGCGGCGCGGTGTTGGCCTGCCGGTGACGGCCTTTGCCCATGATCCGAAAAAAACCGACGAGGTTCTTTCCATCGTTGGCGGCGCTCCCGTGGTGATCAAGTTGCTTGAGGGCACGCAGGGCATTGGTGTGGTTCTTGGCGAGACCGAAAAATCGGCCAAGTCGGTGATCGAGGCGTTCCGCGGTGCCAATGTCGATATCATGGTGCAGGAATTCATCAAGGAAGCGGGCAATACCGATATCCGTTGCTTTGTGATTGGCGAAAAAGTCATTGCCAGCATGGAACGCACGGGGGCCGAGGGCGATTTCCGCTCTAATATTCATCGCGGTGGATCGGCGCGTGCCGTGCGTATTACTCCGCAGGAACGCGCAACAGCAGTTGAAGCCGCCAAGGCGATGGGGCTAAATGTCTGTGGTGTCGATATTCTTCGCTCCAACCATGGTCCGGTGGTGATGGAAGTCAATTCATCACCCGGTCTGGAAGGCATCGAAGGCGCAACCGGCAAGGACATTGCCGGGATGATTATCGATTTCATGGAAAAGGATTACCGCCCCGGCAAGGTGCGGACCAAAGGCAAGGGATAAACTGTGAACGAGATCGGGAAAAAAGTATCCAAAGCCAAATCGGCAAAGGTAGCCAGAACCCCGGACTTCGAGATTGGCGGCAAAAAAGTCCCCGCCGGGACCCGCCAGATCGTTGATATTCCGATCTCGCTTTTATCCAATCACACGCCGGTCAATCTGACGGTCAATGTGGTGCATGGCAAACGGCCCGGTCCGGTCCTGTTCGTCAGTGGTGCCGTGCATGGCGATGAAATCGTCGGGGTGGAGGTCATCCGCCGCGTTCTTAAATCGCCCGCCCTTCGCGGCATGCATGGCACGTTGCTGGCGGTGCCGGTCGTCAATGCGTTCGGCTTTTTGAACCATACACGATATCTGCCTGACCGCCGTGATCTTAACCGGTGTTTCCCCGGTCATTCGGCGGGATCGCTTGCCGCACAGCTTGCCCATCTTTTCCTGACCGAGATTGTCGAGAAATCCGATTTCGGCATCGATCTTCATTCGGCAGCCGTGAACCGCGTCAACCTGCCGCAGATCAGGGTCAATGAAGATGACGAGGATATCATGTCCTATGCCGAGGCCTTCGGCGCGCCGATCATTCTCATCAGTCCGCTGCGCGAAGGATCGTTGCGTCAGGCCGGCAAGGAGGCCGAGGTGCCGATCCTGCTGTATGAGGCGGGCGAGGGGCTCCGGTTTGATGAAATGTCGATCCGGGCCGGGGTTTCGGGGGTTTTGCGCGTGATGCGCAAGCTTGGCATGACATCGGGCAGATCAATCCGCGATCCGAAAGTCCCGCCGTTCAAATCATCCAGCAGTCACTGGCTGCGCGCACCGGTTGGCGGCATCCTGCGAACCTTCAAGCTTGCCGGTGATTTTGTGAACGAGGGCGATGTGGTGGCCGCCGTTTCCGATCCGTTTGGCCTTCGCGATGCCGAGGTGGTGGCGAAACATGCCGGATTGATCATCGGGCGAACCAATCTGCCGATCGTTAATCAGGGCGATGCGCTTTTCCATGTGGCGGCGATCAAACGGTCGTCCGAATTGCAGGAACGCATGGATGCCATCGAAACCCATCTGCAATCCGATCCGTTGCTTGACGAGGATGAAATCATCTGATGCGGCAGGTTTTCAGTGCGTTTTACGCATGATAGCTGCCATATCGAACCCACTGGCGGATCACGCCCGGCAATGTTATAGCAAGGTTTATGGAACCAATTACAAATACAGAAGAACTGCGCGCGTTGTGCGAAAAGCTCCGGCAGTTCGAATATGTCACGGTCGATACCGAGTTCATGCGCGATTCGACCTATTGGCCGCAGCTTTGCCTTGTGCAGTTGGCCGGGCCGGAAGCATCCGATAATGGTGCGGCGGTTGATCCGCTGGCCGAGGGCATTGACCTTGCCCCGCTGTTTGACCTGATGCAGGACGAAAGCGTGATCAAGGTGTTTCACGCCGCCCGTCAGGATATCGAGATTTTTGTCCATCTGAGCGGCAAGGTCCCGCACCCGGTATTCGATACCCAGGTGGCGGCGATGGTGCTTGGTTATGGCGATCAGGTCGGCTACGAGACGCTGGTCAACAAGGTGGTGCGCAAGAATATCGATAAATCGATGCGCTTTACCGACTGGTCGCACCGCCCGCTTTCGACCAAACAGCTAAGCTATGCGCTGTCGGATGTGACGCATCTGCGCGTGATTTACGAGGCCTTCCACGAACGGCTCGAAGCCAATGGCCGTGCCTATTGGTTGGCCGAGGAAATGGAACGTCTGACCGATCCGTCGATTTATACGATTGATCCCAAGGAAGCATGGCTTCGGCTTAAAACCCGGTCCAACAGCCCGAAATTTCTGGCTGTGGCGCGCGCGCTTGGCGAATGGCGCGAGACCGAGGCACAACGCAAGAACCTGCCGCGTAACCGCGTTTTGCGCGATGACACGCTGCTTGATATTGCCGCCCGGCAGCCTCTGACCGACAAAGACCTTGATAAAACCCGTGGTGTTGGCCGCAATTTCGGCAGCAGCAAACCTGGTCTGGCCATCATCGATGCCATTCAGGCCGCCCTTGATAGCCCGCAGGAAGACTGGCCGCAGCCGAAACTCCGCCCGGACCTTCCTGCCGGGATCGGCCCGACGGTGGAGCTGCTCAAGGTGCTGCTAAAGCTCTGTTCCGAGGAAAAGGGCGTTGCCCAGCGCCTTGTGGCATCCAGCGATGATTTGCAGAATATCGCGGCTGATGACAATGCCGACGTGCCGGCGATGCATGGCTGGCGGCGGGAGCTGTTCGGGCAGTATGCCCTGCAACTCAAGCACGGAC
>CBIHMD010000185.1:0-5916 GCA_966210655.1 uncultured Thalassospira sp. | reverse complement strand
TTGTAAAACCTGTGAGAACAAGGTACCGGGAATTAACCCTGGCGCGCCTTGAAACGCGGGTTCTTTTTATTGATCACGTATACGCGGCCACGGCGGCGCACGATACGGCAGCCTTTTTCCCGCAGCTTCGCGGATTTCAATGAGTTCCGGATCTTCATAATAGTAAACCTTAGAAACTTGGCCCCTTCGAGGAAGCCGGAAAATAGAAGTAAACCCTGCCCCTGTCAACACCTAAAACAGGTTGCAGCGACAGAATTCGGGACAAAGTCCATTCATTCGTCGCCAGCAGCAGACATCAAACCGGTCAATCACCTGATCGTTGCGTAGAACCGATAAAATGCCAGCGTCCCGTTTTCAAGCATTTTTACGCGATTCATCCACATTTCCATCTCCGGCACCAGATATGTCAGGACATCCGGGTCAAGGCCGCTGTTCTGGATATCGGCCAGCATCGCCATCCATGATGCCTTGATTTGACTGACATGCACGTCGGTTTCATCTTTGGCAATGCGGATATCGAATTTCAGCTTGCCCAGCGCTGCCTTGTAATGGTCAGCCGTCCATGGATACGGTTTAAAGTCCTCGTACTTTGCCCAGTTTGCCACTTCATCTTCGTGACCCTCGGACGTCAGAACATAATCCGTTAGCAGTATCTGGCCGTGATCGCGCAGCGTTTCGGCAATCGACACCAGCAGAACATCCTTGTTTTCAATATGAAACAGGTCGCCAAACGAATAGACCACATTGAAATAGGCTTTGCGCAATTCCGGATTGGCCGGGTCAAATGCCTGTACCGGGACCTTTTTCTGGACACCGGTCTGAACGGATCGCTCCATACCAAGCAACGCCAGTTCCCCGTCCCTTTCATAGGCCGTAACCCAGACGCCAAGCTTGTCGGCCAGCACACGCGCAACCCCGCCAAGCTTCGCCCCGATTTCAAGGCAACTCAGAGTCTCGTCAAGCGCAAGCGGCTTTGCCAGTTCCAGAGCATATTCATGACCACCGGGAATCATGATCCCGCGATCAAACAATTTGGCATAAAGCTTGATCCGCTCGGGTGGCCAACGGCCAATTTCCTCGTCGAGATCAAGTTCGCCCAGTTCCGGTTCAACCGGTCGGGCAAGGAACAGACGCATCCTTTGCAGCCACGCCCGATAATCGTCGATCTCTTTTTGCAAAAGATAATATTCGACCGGATTGTCATAGCCCTGCCAGCGGGCGCGAAGCTTTGTCGCAAGACTTAGCCTGTGGCCATCCGGCATCACGAATTCCGGCATATCGCCCCCGTAACCGCCTTCGCGGTCAAGGACATCGCCGTCATGGTCGGCATTGCGTTGCCAGAATTTAAGTTTCAAGGCAGATACTCGCTAAGCGGTTCGCTGGTAGACGGATCAATTCTTGCAAAATATGGCAAATACGCAAAAGTGACAACGTGTTAAGATTTCGGCCATATGATCCCTGCGTTAAGACGAATATAAATTGAACATGATTTACCAGCCCGGCTTCGGGATAATATTTATGTGCAGGATGCCTTTTCACGAATGAGCCAGGATCACCTCGGGATCTATTATCGCCTGTTGAAAATTGCGCCGGGTGCCAGCGCAAAGGAAATCAAGCTTGCCTATCGCAAACTGGCATTTGAATTTCATCCTGATCGCAATACAGATATCGATGCCGAAGAAAAATTCAAGGACATCACCGAAGCCTATGAAATCCTGACCGGCATACGCAAGGCTCCCCCAAATGCGCCTCGCAACGGAAAAAGCAGCACAGGCGACACAGCAGGCAAACAGCAAAACGGCCCCTATGGTCCGCAGGCCGCCGGGGCAAAGAATGCCCGTTCGCAGCACACCCGTCAGGGCTTTGCCGGTACTGGTCGCAAGGCCGAAACCAGCCGTGAAAGCGAAGAAGACAGGTTTGCACGCGCCAACGAGGCCTATCGCCAGCAGCAGGAACGCAACGCGGCGCGTAAATCAAACATCCATCCGGGGGCCAAACGCCATGCGAAAAACCGCACGAACCCGGATCAGGCCGGATTTGTACGCTGTGCCGTCACCGAAGTCGTATCCGCCCAACCCCGTCAGGTGGAATTCACCGTCGTGCGCGGTTTCTTGAATTCGCTGAGAATCGAAAAAATTACCGCCAATCTAGCCCCAAAGGGGGCAAAGCGCATGGCGCTGAAAGCCAGTTTCAAAACATGGCTGCGGGGTTTCTGGGGTTGGCGCAGCTTTATTCCAGCATGGCGCGCGATCATTGGTAATATGCGGGGTGGAGTTCTCCCCCCGGAAGGCAATGCAAAACTTCTGTTCACACAGGCCACCGCGTTCGAACGCAGCGGCAATAAACCGCTAGCGCGTGCCGTTCTTTCGCAGGCCACTGATTTCATCGGCACCAACCGGTCGGTGCTGGCCGAACAGATCCGCGCCAATCTGCGGCGTCTGGATGACGGAAAACCCCTGCGGCGGGTACGCAGCGAGTGGAAACAGGCCGGGATGCTCGATGCCCTTTTGCATCTAAGCCCGCTATTTGTTGCCATTTTCTGTCTGCTGGTGGCGTTTGGACCGGGACAGGGCTTTGTCAGTCACGACATTCCAAAACTTGTGTCCGAAAAGACCAGCGAACTGACGCGCAAAGTCGAAAAAATCATAGGCGAGGAACGCGATCCCTATTA
The DNA here is from genome assembly GCA_966210655.1 of uncultured Thalassospira sp. Classification (GTDB taxonomy): domain Bacteria; phylum Pseudomonadota; class Alphaproteobacteria; order Rhodospirillales; family Thalassospiraceae; genus Thalassospira. The sequence continues at coordinate 3,245 of CBIHMD010000185.1, read as the reverse complement.
CATCGACCGTGATCTTCTGAACATGCGCGAAGGTCCCGGTGTCGAATATCCGGTCATGCGGCGTCTGGCACGGTTTGAAACCGTCTATGTCGACGGACCAAGCGAGGATTTCTGGATCGAAATTGAAACGGCCCTTGGCGAGACCGGGTTTGTCAATCTGGATGCGCTGGTGCCCGGTAGCGGCGCAAAAGCCCGCGATGAGTGGTGCGCCACAAACAGTTGCGACTGACCGCAGATACGATCAGTCGCAACAGATAACCATTTAAAGGCTGGAACTCTCAGTTCTTGGCCGGAATAGCTTTCAGCGCCGCCAGAAGATAATCCCAGAAACGCAGGACACTTGGCACATGGACGCATTCGTCCGGGCTATGTGCGCGTTTAATGGTCGGACCGAACGACACCATATCCCAATGCGGATATTTCGCGCCAAGGACACCACATTCCAGACCGGCATGAATGACCCGGATTTCCGGGTCCTTGCCAAACATGTCGCGATGGACCGCTTTCATCATATTGACGACTTCACTGTCCGCATTCGGCTTCCAGCCGGGATAGGCATCGCCCCACTTCACCGTCGCACCGATATTTTCAAACACCGATGTTGCGGCTTCGCGAATGGCATCACGGGCCGAATTGATCGAACTGCGCGCCGAAAGGGTTACATCCGCCTTGCCATCCGCCAGTTTGACAATCGCCAGATTGATCGATGTTTCAACAACACCTTCAACACTGGTGCTCATGGCATGAACGCCGTTGGGTGCGCCAACGACCGCGTTGTTGAAACGCTTGGAATCTGCCGCACTCATCGCGGTTTCCGGCAATGACACGTCTTTGGCTGCAATGGCGAATTTCGGCTCGATCGCGCCGATCTCGTCCTTGACCGCCCCCGCAAAAGCCGCCAATGCCCCATCAAACGCCGTTGCCTTGTCGGATGGCAGAATAACAGTGGCAAAGGATTCACGTGGGATCGCATTGCGTGCGGTACCGGCATTGGTGGAAACGATCCGCGCCCCGAAATCACGAATGGCAGTGCGCAGGAAACGCGCCATCAGCTTGTTGGCATTGCCAAGACCAAGGATGATATCGATACCCGAATGACCGCCCTTAAGCCCGGTCAGCGCGATTTCACGCGCAACCTGCCCGTTCCCGACGGCTTCGGGGGTGTAGGCAAGGCTTGCGACCAGATCGCCGCCACCAGCACAGCCGACGCAAAGCTCGTACTCGTCCTCGGTATCCAGGTTCAGAAGGATTTCGCCCTTAAGCCGACCGGGCTCCAGATTCATCGCACCGGTCAGGCCGCGTTCTTCATCAACCGTGAACAGCAGTTCCAGCGGACCGTGTTCAAGACCTTCTTCGGTCATGAATCCCATCATCGCCGCCGCACCGATGCCGTTATCAGCACCAAGGGTGGTGTTATCCGCCGTGATCCATTCGCCATTCATCAGCATGCGGATCGGATCGGTATCGAAATTGTGGGTCGAACCGCTATTGGCCTGCGTCACCATATCGACATGGGCCTGAAGGATCGCCATCTTGCGATTCTCGAATCCCGGTTTCGCCGGAATGGAAATAACAAGGTTGCTGCCGCTGTCGCGGAAATGCTCAAAACCCTTGGCATCGGCCATCTTTTCCAGAAGCTGCAAAACGGCTTCTTCCTTGGTCGAGGGACGCGGGGTGTCGCAAAGTTTCTGGAAGTTTTCCCAGATTGCGACCGGGGCAATTTTGCTGATCTCGTTCACGGTGGCGCTCTCCTGTATCGTTTATTCGCGGCGTATTTCGCGGGTGCCCCTGCTGCTTAGCGCATCAGCGGATCAATTTCCAGATCATCTAAGGGATTTTACGCAAACTCCCTTCCAGATTGGCGGCTGCGATATCTAGTCGATCCCGATCCGCTTGCTGCGTCGTTCCAGCAGCAACACATCGCGCCATTGCCCCTGCATCGGTCCATATCCCATACGTCCGAACCCGGTGCGGCGGCACAGGACGTCAAACCCATGCTTTCGATGCAGGGCAACACTGCCAGTATTTTCGGGGAATATTCCGGCTTCCAGCGACCAGAACCCGTTTTGTTCGGAACCGTTGATCAGGGCTTCTATCAATCTGCTTCCAATACCCTGCCCCTGACATTGCGGATCGACATAAACTGATACCTCGGCAACACCGGCAAAGGCACACCGGCCCGAAACGGCGGATAACCCGGCCCAGCCAGTTACCTTCCCGGCATCGTCAAGCGCGACATAGCGGCATTTCGTCAAATGCCCGTTATCCCAGTCGGCCCATGTTCCACCATGTTGCTGAAAGGATGCATGACCGGATTTCAGCGCCCGGTCATAAATATCGACAACCGCGTTTCCATCCATCGCCTGCATATCGCGAATGTTCATTTTTCGCCTGCCATTTCACGCAAAGCGAAACGGTAATTCAGGTTGGATCAATTGTCGATATCGTCATCAAAGGTCACGAATTTAATGCAGTCACGACCGGCTTCCTTGGCGGCATACATCGCCCGGTCCGCCGCAAGCAACGACTGCCCCAGCTCGACAAACTGGCCGCGCAATTCCCCGCCAACGGTGACACCGAAACTTGCCGTGATGGTAACGTTCTCATCCCCGTTATTGCCAACCGGTATTTCAATCGCGCTGATCATCGTCGAAAGGCGCTCGGCAATGCGCTTGGTCACTGCCGCGGTTGCCGAAGGCAGCAGAACGGCAAATTCTTCACCGCCCAGCCGCACGACAAGGTCATCATCGCGAAGCGCCTGCCGCAGAGTGATGGCGATTTTTTCAAGCAGACGGTCGCCAACTGCATGACCATATGTGTCGTTGACATATTTGAAATGATCAAGGTCAAGCACCACCAGTCCAAATTGCCAGACCTTGCCCTTCAGTTGCCGGATTTCACGCAGTCGGCTGACGGCGGACTCAAATCCGCGCCGGTTCAATGCCCCGGTTAGCGGATCGGTCGACGCCAGCGCATCAAGATGCTGTTCCTTGCGTTTATGGCTGGAAATATCCAGTGCGGACACCATCACACCGCCATCTTCCATCAGGTTCATGCGGATATCGGCATGGCAACCGGACGGTGTTTTGACACTTTCGTTATTGGCGTGCCCATGGCCGCTTTTGATCATGGCGTCATACATATCGCGCAGGATCGTGATATCAAAGACCGGCGCATCATCGCTATTGCCGGGTTCTGCTCCAAACAGACGGGCAAATTCGCGGTTGTAATTCACAACATTCTGC
>CBIHMD010000184.1:0-5933 GCA_966210655.1 uncultured Thalassospira sp. | reverse complement strand
GCTGATATCCTGTATATCGGGCCGGATAACTTCATCGGCAATTATCGCGATGCCCTGACCGATGCCGGTTTTGCCAACGGGCTTGCCGCCTTCAGTGCGACCGAACTTGAAGTCCGCGACGGTCACGCCATGCTGGGCCTTGTCAGCCGCTATGAACTTGTCGGTCGCCTCGCCGCCAGCAAGGTCGAACAAATCCTGATCGAAGGCATATCACCGGCCGACATCCCGGTCGAAACGCTTGACCGGTTTTCCTATCTGATCCGGCTGTCCTCGGCGCGCAAGCTGAAACTCTATCCGCCGCTGTCGCTGCTTGATTACGCGGAAGTCATCGAATGAGCACCCTGACCCGGCTTGATCCATCCCACCTTCCGGCGATCATCGCCCTGCATCACAGGGTGATCGCCGATCTGCCGCCGGGCAATGCCGCCACCGAAACCGATCAGTTCTTTGCCGATCATCTTGATGCCTGCGGGCAGATCTTTGGTGCCTTTGATGGCAACCGTCTGATGGCCTATTGCGTGCTGGGACTGCCGCGCGACGGTGATCCCAATTTCGGCACCGACCATCACCTGCCCCCCGATCTGCTGGGCAGGGTCGCCCATATCGACGGGGTCGCCGTTGATCGGCAATGGCGCGGACAGGGATGGCAACGCAAAATGGTTGAATACCGGATCGAAATGGCCCGGAAATTCGGGAGAACCATCGCGCTCAGTACCGTCGCCCCCACCAATTTCGCAAGCCTGATCAGCACCGTATCAACCGGGCTTGCCATTCATGGATTGATCGGAAAATTTGGCGGAAACCGGTTCTTGCTGCGACGGGATATCGGCACGGATCAGGATGCAAAATCCCCCCGCGCCCCTGATATCGCCATCTGGTGCGCCAGCGACGATCTTGCGACCTGTCGCAAATTGCTTGATGACGGATTTATCGGCCAGTTTTGCCAGTCATTGGGTCGCGGAACCGCCCCGCGCATCGGCTGGGCTCCGCTTAATATCGCGGCTTATTGCTGATAGGTATAATTCCATTTGCGCTGCCCTTTCGGGTCGGCCTGCTGATAATAAGGCTGCCAGTCGCAGGCATGCGTATCGGTTTCCCAATAACACGCTGCCCCCTTATGGAACGGCAGGAAATTGCCCTTTTTGAACATGTCATCAGCAACGACGCTCCGGAATGTCGGATACATTTCCTTCATCCGGTCAATATTTTCATGCACGATCCGCGTGATCCAGTACACCACATACGGATCAGCCGGTTCATACGCAATCAGCGACGCCTTGAAGCCATAGGATGAAATCGCTTCTTCCTGCGCGCTATATGTTTTTGCGGGCAAAACCTGATTAAAGAGATACTGGTTTGCCCGGACCATTTCATCGGTCAAAGGCCCACCCATGCCGACAACCCGCGCCCCGCAGCCAAGCGTATCTTCAATCAGCGACGCCGGATGCCCGATCCACAGACCGAACGCATCGATATAATTCTCACAGATGCCAAGCTCGTTATAATCCTGCGCAACGCCGTAAACCGTATCAAGATCATCAACCTTGATGTCGTAACGCGCCAGAAGTTCAAGCCACAATTCCCGCGATGCCGATCCTTCCGGTCCGATATTGATGCGTTTGCCGCGCAGATCGGCAATCGATTCAATGCCGGAATCATTACGCACCACCAGCAATCCCATTTCATCATGCAGCGACATCACCGAACGCGCACCGGGGATCGGTGCAATCCCTTTCTGCGCTTCCCAGTTATTGTTCGACTGCACGATGGCAAGCTGCACTCGCCCTTCCTTCATCAGGCGGATATTGCTGCCGACCCCTTGGGATCGCAATGGCACGCAATGGACGCGATGGCGCTCAAACGTGCGGTTCATCATGTCGCAAATCTGGGCGGCAACCTTGAAATACACACCGCTCGTGCTGCCGCTGTAAATCGCCGCGTAATAGGATCGTTCCGTCTGGCCATCACCGGCAATCACATCGACGTTGCTTAACGCCGCCAGACTTTCCGGGTCGGTTGCCCGGCGGCGATACTGCGACAGCGGAATGGCATCGGGCTTGTAAATCAGACCGTTGATCAGGTCCGGGTTGGTTTTTGCCGGGTCGATGATGGCATCGTCATATGTGTCGACATCGATACTCGGCAGGGCATCAACCGGCGACATATCGGCATTTGCGTCCTCGGTAACGGTACCGCTTCCCTGCGCATGGGCACCCACGGCACCCGCTGACAACAGCATCGCCAGCATACCGGTCGCAATCATTCTCATGCCGATCTCAAAGCGCAAAACCGTCCACTCATCGTTAGTGATGAACCAATCTTCGCATCCTAAAGGATCATCAGGAATCCCGTCGAGAGCGAAGATGAATTAATATCCTTATTCTCAGCGATTTAACACAACCAACAATATTCAGATTGTGTTTGACGCAACATCATACGCCCCTCATAAACCAGAAGAACATATAACAGAAAACCGGACCACGGCCAGATTTCGGAGAAGACGATGACGTCCATCATCGCCCTTGATCCCGGGCGCAACGATATTTATCAGGCGTTCGACCTGATATCCTCCTGGCCGGAATATTGCCAAAGCCCGCTGATCCGCGCCACCGGCCTTGCCCGCGAACTCGGTCTTGGCACCGTCTGGATCAAGGATGAAAGCAAGCGGTTCGGTCTGGGCGGGGTCAAGGCACTTGGTGCCCCCTATGGCCTGAAACAGCAGCTTTTGAAACGCGGCCTGATACCCGGAAGCCCCCAATGCGCGGACTATACCGCCGTTGCCGCAACCGATGGCAATCACGGCCTTGCCGTCGCATGGGCGGCCCGGAAGTTCGGCTGTCACGCACGGATTTATGTCGGGTCCGAAGTCGATCAGGCTCGCATCCGGCGCATCACTGATACCGGGGCTGAAACCGTCCGCATTGATGGCACCTATGACGATGCGGTCCTTGCTGCCGAACATGCTGCACAATCGCCCGATATCCTTCTGATCACCGATACCGATTATGGCCACGAACTTGACGTCACTCGCGACATCATGGCGGGTTATGCGGTTCTGGGGATCGAATGCGCCCGGCAGCTTCGGGATGAAAACATCACCCCGGATCACGTTTTCCTGCAATGCGGGGTTGGCGGCATGGCGGCAGGTTGCGCCATCGGGCTTTGGCATGAAAGCGGCCAAAAACCAAATGTCTGCACGGTGGAGGCAACAAACGCCGCCTGCATTCAGACAAGCCTAGCAACCGGTAAACTGACATCGGTTCCGGGCATGCTTCTGACCCGCATGATCGGGCTGTCCTGCGGCAAACCAAGCCTCCCGGCATTTGAAATCCTGCGCGAAGTCTGCACTCACAGCATCGCGATTGACGACGACGTCGCCCTTCTGGTTCAGAACGCACTTTCCACCGGGATCAATGGCGATGCCCCGCTTGAAACGTGGGATACCGGGATTGCCGGGATTGCCGGCCTTTGGCATGCGGCAAAAAACAACGACCTTCGCGCCCGTTTTGGCCTGAATGCCCAAAGCAACGTGCTTGTGATCAACAGCGAAGGTCCCATTCCGCTGCCATACCGCACAACAATCTGAATTCTTTCGACGCGAAAAAGGCATTCCGTTATGCCACCGACTGGACAGCCCTGCCGGGCATCGGTACAGTCGCGGACAAACACCCGCGTCGGGTTCTATGGGGACTGCAAACAGATGAAATTGCTCGAACTGTTGTCCTGGGGAGATAACAGACTGATGGCCCGGCTTGCGGTTGCCGGTGCCCTATCGGGTGCGGGCAGTGCGGTTTTACTTGGTCTGGTCAATACCGCCGCCGAAGGCATTGCCGAAAACGGAATTGATCAGGTCAACTGGCTTCTGGCGGGCGGGTTTATCGCCATCGCTGTCGTGTATTTCTTTGCCGAAGTTTTTCTGCTTGGCAATATCTCGGTCCAGATCGAACAAAGCATCGACAAGGTTCGCAGAAAGCTGCTGGGCCAGATCGCCCATGCCGACTTCGCGCAGCTTGAAACCTTCGGTCAGGCCCGCCTGTTTGACAGCATCACCCAAAGCACACAGGTCATTTCCCAGAACTCGCACATGATCGGCATGTCATTCCGATCCCTTCTGCTGATCGTTGCGGTGATGATATATGTTTTCTGGCTGTCCACGCTGGCGTTTTTCCTGATCGTTCTGGTTGTCGGGGCCGGAATTTTCATTTATCTGCGCATGGGCAAACAGGTCGGCATGTGGTTTGGCAAACTCCATCACGCCGAAACGGGCCTGTTTGGCAAGGTCGCAGACCTGTTTGCCGGCATCCGCGAAGTCCGTATGTGGTCTTCGCGCAGCAACACCCTGTTCAGGACTTTTTCGGAAAACTCACTGGAAAAGGAACAGATCACCGCGCAAACTCACAGCCTGATGTTCGGCAAGATGATCATGGGCATGTCCGCCTTTTATGTTCTGCTGGCGGTGATCGTCTTTATCGTTCCGGTCTATGCCGACAATTTCAGCAGCACGGTATCCAAGGTCAGCACCGCCGTTTTGTTCATGATCGGCCCGATCAGCACCGTGGTGCAGGCAATGGTGATTCTGGGGGCTGCCGAACACGCCGCACAGCGCATGGTCACCCTGTCACAGGATCTGGGCGAGATTGCCGAACCGATTGTCGAAAACGGCACCAGCCTGCCCGATACATTTTCGCGCATCGCGTTCGAAGATGTCTGCTTTACCTATCCCAACCGCGACCCGCGCCACGGCTTTGTCCTTGGCCCGATCCGCCTTGCGGTCAAACAGGGCGAACTGATTTTCATCACCGGTGGCAACGGAGCAGGCAAATCGACCCTGATCAAACTTCTGACCGCGCTTTATCGCCCGGTATCGGGGGCCATCCGGTTTGACGATATCCAACTTGGCGCGCAAAACATCGCATCCTTCCGCGATAAAATCGCCACTGTGTTTTCCGATTTCCATCTGTTTTCCGAATTGCACGGATCGGCCGAAATTGACCCCGACGAAGCAGACCATTGGCTCAACCTGTTCGAATTATCCCATGTGACGGGTATTCGCGACGGCAAATTTATTTCCATCGCCCTGTCTGCCGGGCAACGCAAACGCCTTGGCCTGATCACCGCCATTCTCGAACATCGCCCGATCCTTGTTCTGGATGAATGGGCCGCAGATCAGGACCCGCATTTCCGTAAAAAATTCTATTACGAAATCCTGCCACAGATCAAAGCACGCGGCACAACCATCATCGCCGTCACCCATGACGACCATTATTTCGATGCCGCCGACCGCCGCCTGCATCTCGAAGCTGGTACTCTGCACGAACTTGACCGCAACGACCCGCGTGGAAGGATCTGATCATGCTGCTTATTGATCTTCTCCGATCCAGAACCCGCATCGATTTGCGGCTTGCGCTTGCTCTGCTATCGCTGGCATCGATTGCCACCACCATGGTGCTGATCATCGTCAATCTGGCATCTGAACAGGCCGAAGACGGTGAAACCAGCATGCGTTTTCTCGGCATGATGGGCCTGTCGCTGATCGGCTATATCTGGGCCCAGAAAAAATCCAGCGACATGATCGCCGCCGAGGTGGAACACATCCTCCATCAACTCCGCCTCAGCCTGTTTGACCGCGTGCGAAAGGCCGCCCCCGATACGTTGGCCAAAGTAGGACAGGGCGCGGTTCAAACCGCGCTGACCCAGGAAATGCAAACCGTATCCGCCGCCCTGCCCCTGATGCTGAACGGCGTGCAGCAGGTGGTTCTGATCATCTGTGTCGCGGCCTATCTTGCGTGGCTGTCGACATTTGCCTTTGTGATGATTTCCGTTCTGGCCATCGTGGTATCGACCATCCATCTGCAACGCATCCGTAAAATCAATGATGCGACCCGTGACGCGATTGATGATGAAAACCTGCTCTTTGGCGGCCTGTCCGATCT
>CBIHMD010000183.1:0-5976 GCA_966210655.1 uncultured Thalassospira sp. | reverse complement strand
TCATCGGTGCTGCTGTTTGCCGTCCCAAATAGTCCGCTCGCACAGCCTTGGTCGGCGCTTGTCGGCAACTCTGTTGCCGCCCTTGCCGGTGTTGCCGTTTGTTACCTGATCCCTGATCCGGTTTTGCGGGTGGCGGTGGCCGTGGGGCTTGCCATTACCGTTATGATTTTGGTGCGTGCAGTCCATCCACCGGGCGGGGCGGTTGCGATGGTTGTTGCCATGAACCCGGATATTGCAACCGAGCTTGGCTTTCGGTTTGCCATCACACCGGTTACCGCGATTACGGTAATTCTTGTTCTGACGGCAGTGCTTTATGCCCGGGCAACGGGGCGAAAATATCCGTTGCGTCACTTCGATGACAAGGGGCCGTATCAAACCGCGGACCGCGCCCCGATCGAGCGGCTTGGTCTGGACGAGAGTGAACTGAACACCATTTTGCAGCAATATCGCCAGTCGCTTAATCTTGGTGTAGAAGACCTGGCCCGCCTGATCGGGGCGGCCGAATTTCAGGTCGCGGCCCATCGCGCCGGTCCGATTACGGCAGGGCAGATCATGTCGCGCGATCTGGTGACGGTGAATGCCAAAACCCCGCTTAACGAGGTCGCCGACCTGTTTCGTCGCCACAGTTTTACCTCTTTACCGGTGGTTGGCGAGAGCGGGCAGTATCTGGGTGTGATCTTTCAAATTCATCTGATCCGGCGTGCCCGCGAAGATGCACTGCGTCTGGATCGTGGGTTAATGGCGGCAATGTCGCGGCTGATCGACCGGCAGCGTAGCGCACCGGTGCGCGCCATCGAGATCATGTCGGTGACAGAGCCGCGTGCCACGGCAAGTACGCCGATTGCCGCCCTGTTACCGTTGATGGCCGATGGGGCATGTGATGCGGTGCCGGTTGTTGAATCTGGCAAGATCATCGGTATTGTAACCCGTACAGACCTGATTGCTGCCTTGGCCCATGCCGGGTTGAGCCATGGTCAAATCCATCACAGTTCAGAATGAACGCGTTTTGCGGAATTGGAAGACAGTATGACTGATACCGTCACCTTATCGATCAAACAGGCCGAAAAACTTAGCCTTGCCGTGCTTGAGGCGGGCGGTTTCAGCCATGAACATGCCAGTGCGATTATGCGCAGTGTCATTGCAGCCCAGATTGATGAATGCCATTCCCATGGTCTGTATCGTTTGATCGGATGTGTGCAGACTGCACGCAATGGTGGGCTTGATACCCATGTGCTGCCTGAAATTATGGATCAGGCTCCGGCAATTACCCGGATCAATGCGCATAAGGGGTGCTCGCTACTGTCATTCGAGAAAGGCTTGCCTTTTCTGATTGAAAAAGCACGGCATTGCGGGATTTCGGTTCTGGCGATCAATAACAGTTTTCATTTTTCGGCTCTGTGGCCGGAGGTTGAACAGATTTCCGCCCATGGGCTGGTTGGTATGGCGATGACGCCGACCCATGCCTTTGTTGCGCCAGCGGGGGGAACAAAACCGCTTTTGGGGACCAATCCGATAGCCTTTTCATGGCCGCGTCCGGGGAAAAACCCCTATACGTTCGATTTTGCCACCAGCGTTATTGCACGCGGCGAGATCGAGCTTCATCGTCGGGCTGGCAAGGAAATTCCGGAAGATTGGGCGATTGATGAAAACGGTCAGCCGACAACGGATGCCACCAAGGCGCTTGCAGGGGCGATGCTGACCTTTGGCGGGCATAAGGGATCCGCACTTTCGACCATGATCGGTTTGCTGGCCGGGCCATTGATTGGGGATGTTCTGGGGCACGAAACCCATGCGGCGTCCGAAGATAGACCGGGCAATCCGCATCACGGGGAAATCATTATCGCCTTCGCCCCGGAAACCTTCCTTGGCGAAGAGGCGCAAAAACACCTTGATCACGCTGAGGAACTGTTTGAGCGGATTATCGAACAGGGGGCACGTCTGCCATCACAGCGCCGGTTTGAGGCCCGTGAACGTAGCCGCAAAAACGGGGTGACGATCCCCAAGGCGCTGCATGATGAGCTAAGTATTCTGGCCGAAGCTGTTTGACATCACGGTATAGGGATGGCTGGGGGCTCCGCCCTTTTTCGGTATTACGGGAAAAACGCCTGCTTGATGCCATCGATGATGAACTGAACCGCAAGGGCGGCGAGGATCATGCCGAGCAGGCGGGAGATAACAGTGGCGACCGTCGGGCTCAGGCGTTTGGCGACCAGATTGGCCAGAAGGAACATGGTCAGCGCGCAGAGCATAACAAGGCCGACAACCGCGACGACGCTGACCTGCATCACCACGTTGTTTTCATATTTGCCCATCAGCAGCATCACGGTCGCGATGGAACCGGGACCGGCAAGGAACGGGATCGACATCGGGAAGATCGAAATGTCGTCGGGCTCGTCTTCGGCCTGTGCCGGTTTGGCATCGGTGATCTGCTGATCAAGTTCGTGTTCGTCTTCAAGTTCCTGATGAACCTGTTCGGCGCGCTGGTTGCGTTTCTGGCTGCGGCGTTCAAACAGCATTTCAAGCGCGATCAGGAAAAGAAGTGTTCCCCCGGCAATCCGGAAGGCCGGCATGTGAATGCCAAAAATGCCAAGCACGCTTTCGCCCACGACGGCAAAGGCGGCAAGGATCAGGAAGCTTGCGATACAGGCCCGGATCGCCATGCGGCGGCGGTGTCTGGTATCGGTCCCCTGCGTCAGAACGATAAAGACCGGCACCAGCCCGATCGGATCGATGATCACGAATAACGTGACAAAGGCCGGGATCAGTTCGCTCAGCATGTCTAGGCTTGGCATCTGGTTTCCTTTGTCCGTCTTTAAGGGTGATCGTGGGTCATAGTGCCAATTGCAGCCGGGTTTGTCGCCGCAAAACTGGGGCCGTATATCGGCCCGGCCGCGCAAGGTAAACCTTTATGTCGGCGGCAAAATGCAATCGGCTGTTATCGATTTTCGTGATTTTAACGGTTGCGGCGGCGATTGCGCCCGTATCGTCCGGCATTTTCGGGCCAGTCGACATAATCAACGGGCTTTTTACGTATCCATCGGATGAATGTCTGCATATCGGGATGGGGGATGATTTTTTCGGGTGTATTGAGATCGCGTGCCAGCGTCGTTTCATCAAACAGTCGATGGATCATGCGATGACAGACACGGTGCAGCCATTCGGTATCCGTGCCGCCCTTTGATTTCGGTGTCCAGTGATGCCGGTCGACACTGTCGCCTGCGATCATCATCCGCCCGCAAATCGGGCAGGGACCAAGTTCCTGATCTGGCGTGGGGGATACCGGCATGGGAGAGGACGTCGTTGTTGTAAGGTCGAACTAGTTTGCGCCGGGCGGACGCCGGTTTTCAAAGAATTTCTGCCATGTGCCCGGTTTGAGGTTCCGCAATGCCCGGATGCGCGCACCGACCGAGGGATGGGTATCGAGCAGGGATGGCGGTTGCGTGCTGCGATAGGCGATCAGACGCAAACGGCGGCGATTGATCTGATCGATATGCAAAAGCGCATCGATCATGTCTTCGGGGCCGTTCAGAAGGTCGCTTGCGCCGTGATCGGCAATGAATTCACGATCCCGGATCACGGCGCGCTGCAACATGAAGCTTACGGTCGGGACCACGCCAAAGACAATGACCATCCAGTTCGGCGGATCAAAATCGCCAAAAATGAAAAGCATCAATCCGAACAGGGCAATGGTCCATGTGGCCCGATACAGCACGTCGGTCATCAGAAGGATGCGCGTATCGCCGTGCCATGCATGGGCGATTTCATGGGCCAGCAGGGCGCGCATCTGGCGCGGGGAAAGCGTATGAAGGGCATCATTTGATATCGCGATGGTCGTTTCTTCGGCGGTGCCGGTGGTGATTGCATTCACCCCCTTGCCCGGCAGCAGGAAAAGCTTTGGCATGTAATCAAGCCCGGCACGGCGCGCCAGCATCGCCGCCATTTCGTGAATGGCAGGGAAGGAAGCGGCATCCAGCGGGCGGGCGCGCAATAATTTCATCAGGACTTCGGGGGATATCATCGGGGCAAGCACAAGCATCAGCGCAACGGCAATCGCGGCCGAAATTGCCATGGATAATCCACCGAGCATCCATGCGCAGGTCGCCAGAACCCCGGCCATGCAGGCCATTAACGGGAAGGTGTGCGAATTGCCGCCCGGACTGATGGCAAGAAAGCGTTGCAGGAAGACAGGCAGGCTTGAGGGTTCGTTTTCCATGGGGTGTCCCGATTCTTTTTCCCTGATTTAAAAGGTATGTTTTTAGATGTTAAGGGCAAGGGCAACGTACCTTTGCCTGTGCCTTGCGACGTGCTCCAAGGGTAAGCCAAACGCACGCCGCCTGATTTGAGTTGGCGCAATTCAAATCAGAAAAAGGAAGATTTCCAACAGGTTGTCGGCAATTCCGGCATGTCTGCCTGTGGGCATGTTTTTTCGGATTCGTGGCAGAACGCAGCATTCCGCAATGCCGTAACCAGCGTATTATTGCCCGCAAATCGTTGAAGTTCCTTAATTTGTTAACACATCCTTATATGTTGCCCTAGAATAGTGCTTATGCAATCGGATAGGTGGCTCGTAACAGGTTTGTCGCGGGTCGCTTGGCGCGTGCGCCATATTTGATGCGATACAAGATTTGCTGCGAACGGGGTTTGGGAAGGAACGCAATGACCCTGCTGGACAAAATCCAGTCGGTCCGCAAGGCGGGCGCGACACGGGAAGGGGATCGCACCCCGCTGGAACGGGTGTTCTGGCGGTCGATTGCCCTTGTCGGTGGATTCAGCATGGTCATCAACATGCTGAACATGGTCATCCCGATCTATTCGATGCAGGTGTTTGACCGTGTCCTTTCCAGTCGCAGTGTCGATACGCTGCTGTTGCTGACGCTTGGTATCGTGCTTGTCCTGGTCTTTATTGCGGCGATGGAGCAGTTGCGTTCCCGCCTTTTGATCCGGGTTGGCACCGCACTTGATCTTCGGCTTGGCGGGGATCTGTTTGCCCATGTCGTGCAGCAGGCGGCACGCGGCAACAACATGCGCCAGCGACCGTTGCGCGATCTTTATGGTCTGCGCGGGTTTCTGACCGGATCGGGGCCCTTTACCCTGATCGATTTCATGTGGGCGCCGGTTTATATCGGTGTGGTTTTCGTCTTTGATACCCGCCTTGGGCTTGTGGCCTGTGCCGGGGCGACGATCCTGATCCTGATTGCGATTGCCAACGAGGCGGCGGCAAAGATTTCGGTCGACCGGTCCGAAGAAAGCCAGAACCGGGGCATCGCGCAGGAAGAAACCTATATCCGCAATGCCGAGGCGATGGAAGCCATGGGCATGACCCCGTCCGCGCGCCAGCGCTGGCAGGCAGACCAGTCCGATGCCCTGTATTGGGAAGGTCAGGCCAGCCGCCGGGTGGGAACATCGACAACCCTGTCGCATTTCATTCGTCTGGCGATGCAGGTTTGTTTTATCGGGGTTGGCGCCTATCTGGTGCTGACTGAGAGCATCACGATCGGGATCATGGTGGCATCCATGATCATGGGGATGCGCGGGCTGGCGCCATTTGATGGGGCGGTTTCGGCATGGCGGAGCTGGAATTCGGCACGCAATTCGTTCGAACGGCTTAACAAGATCCTTCTGGATAAACGCCAGACGAATACGGCCCCGCTTCCGCGCGGGCGCGGTATGTCGGTGACTGTTGACCGGCTGGTCTTTGCGCCACCGGGCAGCCGCAATGTCCTGTTCAAGGGATTTTCCTTCAAGACCGGGCCGGGGCAGGTGATTTCCATCGCCGGGTTCAACGGGGTTGGCAAAACCGCCCTTTTGAAGCTGATCATGGGCATCTGGGTGCCCGGATCGGGATCGGTCAAACTTGACGAGATCGAAGCATCGCGCATTGATCGCGGTGAACTTGGCCCGCAGGTTGGTTATCTGTCGCAGAACCCGTTCCTGTTTCCCGGGACGATTGCCGAAAATATCGCGCGTCTTGGCAAT
>CBIHMD010000182.1:0-5979 GCA_966210655.1 uncultured Thalassospira sp. | reverse complement strand
GGGCCGATCTGGTCGATATTGATCAGGTCGCGCACCGCATCACTATCGGGCGTTCCGGCATCATTCATGGCTGTGCGCCATTCCGTAATCGATCCGTAATGCCGGGCCAGAAGCTTTGCGGTAGCCTGTCCTATCTGGCGGATACCAAGGGCATAGATAAACCGGTCCAGCGGCACCGTACGCCGTTCATTGATGCTGGCAAACAGTTTTTCAGCCGATTTATCGCCCCAACCTTCAAGCTTGCGAAGGGCATCACCATGCTTTTCCTCGATCCGGAAAATATCGGCCGGTGACTGGACCCAGCCAAGGTCAAAGAACGCCTCGATATGTTTGCCGCCCATGCCTTCGATGTCGAACGCATTACGCGATACGAAGTGCTTCAGACGTTCGACCGCCTGTGCAGGGCAGATCAACCCGCCGCTGCACCGTGTGACGGCTTCGCCTTCTTCGCGTATGGCGTGGCTACCGCATTTCGGGCAGGTTTCCGGGAAGTGGTAGGGCACGGCATCATCGGGTCGTTCATCGACAATAACCTCGACCACCTGCGGGATCACATCACCAGCCCGCTGGATAACGACAAGGTCATTGACCTGCACACCCAGCCGTTCGATTTCATCGCGGTTATGAAGGGTCGCGTTGGAAACCACAACACCGCCCACCGTTACGGGTTCAAGCCGCGCAACCGGGGTCAGTGCGCCGGTACGGCCAACCTGGATATCAATCGCCTTAACACGGGTGCGGGCCTGTTCCGCGGGGAATTTATGGGCAATCGCCCAGCGTGGTGACCGGCTTACAAAGCCAAGCCGCAACTGCAATTCGAAGTCGTTGACCTTATAGACAATGCCGTCAATATCGTAATCAAGTTCGGCGCGCTGATTGCCGAGTTCCTCGTAGAAGGCCATGATCTCGTCGGTGTTGTGCAAAAGCGTCGTGTGGGGATTGGTGACAAAGCCCCAACCTTTGATCTTGCTGATGAAATCCCAATGCGTCTGGGCAAGGCTTTCAGACAGTTCGCCAAAGCTATAGGCAAAGAAACGAAGCGGACGTTTGGCGCTGATGGTCGGGTCAAGCTGGCGAAGCGACCCGGCGGCGGCGTTGCGCGGATTGGCAAATGTTTTGCCACCGGTTTCGGCCTGCGTTTCATTCAGCTTCTGGAAGGCTGAGCGCGCCATGTAAACCTCGCCACGGATTTCAACGACATCGGCTGGTGCATCTTCGGGCAGGGTTTTGGGGATATCGGTAATATGGGCGACATTGGCGGTGACGTCCTCGCCCTCTGTGCCGTCGCCACGCGTTGCCGCACTGACCAGTTCGCGGTTTTCATAACGCAGCGACAGTGACAGACCATCGATCTTGGGTTCACCAACGATTTCGACCGGACTATGTGCCGTCAGGTTCAGGAACCTGCGAATACGGGCCAGAAAATCAACAATGTCCTCGCGCGAGAATGCGTTGGCAAGCGACAGCATCGGACGCGCATGTTTGATTTTGGCAAAACCCTCGGCCGGTGCCGCACCAACTTCCTGTGTCGGGCTGTTTTTCTTGAGCGTCGGATAGCGCGCTTCAAGTTCGATCAGGCGGTTGAACAGCGCATCGTATTCCGCATCGGGCACCAGCGGTTCGTCATTGATATAATACGCCTCGTTAAAGCCGCGAATACGGTCGGAAATTTCGGCATGCTGCTGGCCTGCCTCGGTCCGGGTTTCGGGCATATCGGGGACAATGGACGAGGTTGACCCTTGTTCGGCGCTCATATTTCTTTTTATCCGTATTTAAGGGGCTGGAACGGGCGGGGGATGAACCCGTGCAAACGTTCTAGCGGGGTTGGTCCAACAGGCTGTCGGCCGCAGCACGGGCTTCGGCGGTGATCGAATGACCGGCCAGCATCCGCGCGATTTCCTCGCGCCGGGCACCATCAACCAGCTCGTTCACACGCGTCACCATGCTGCCGTCATTCTCGCTTTTGGCAATATTGAAATGGGTGCGTCCACGCGCGGCGACCTGCGGGCTGTGCGTAATCACAAGGATCTGGCGTTCCTCGGCCAGCAAATGCAGGCGTTCGCCAATGGCAGCCGCCGTCGCCCCGCCAACACCGCTGTCGACTTCGTCAAATACAAGGCTCGGCACGGCGGAAACACGTGCCAGAACCACCTTGAGTGCCAGCAGGAAACGGGAAAGCTCGCCCCCGGATGCGATCTTGTTTAACGGTCCGGCGGGACTGCCGGGGTTGGTGGCGACCATGAACTGAATGCGGTCGATCCCGTCGATGCCCCATTCGTTTTCTTCAAGCTCGGCAATGTCGGTGACAAAGCGCGCCTTTTCCATGCGAAGCGGCGGCAATTCACCATTGATCGCGGCATCAAGCGTTTCGGCGGCGGCTTTGCGCGCACCATGAAGCTTTTGCGCGGCATCAATGAAGGCCGCTCGGTGTTCGGCGACGGCAGCCGTCAGGCGCGACAATTCCTTTTCACCGAATTCAAGCTGATCGATCTGGCTGCGGTAATCCTTCATCAGGCCATTTAGCCCATCGACCGGCACATTGTATTTGCGGGCCGCCGCGCGCAGAGCAAACAGCCGTTCCTCGACATTTTCCTGCTGTCCGGTATCGACATTCAGATCGGCAAGAGTAACCGATATCGCACGCGATGCTTCTTCAAGCTCGATCGCGGCCCGGTCCAGTGCCTCGATAATCGGTTCGAACCGGCCTTCGGCCTTTTGCAATTCGCGTTCAAGATGGCGCTGCGCACTGCGAAGCGCACTTTCGGCACCCTTGCCGCGCGAAAGTTCGCCTGCGGCATCGTTAAGGGCCGCGACAAGCTTTTCCCCATGCATCAGGAACTGGCGTTCCTCGGCAAGGCGTTCTTCCTCGCCTTCCTCGGGGCCAAGCTTTTCAAGCTCGTCAACCGCATGGCGCAGCCATTCTTCTTCTTCGCGCGCCTTGTTGATCCGGTTGGTGGCCGCGCTCAGTTCCTTTTGCGTGTCCCGCCATGCGCGCCATTGATCTCGCACCGCAAGGGCAAGACTGCCAAGATTACCATGGGCATCAAGGGTCGCGCGGTGGGTTGTCGGGTCCAGCAACCCGTGCTGGTCAAACTGTCCCTGAATTTCGACACAGTAATTGCCGACATCGCGCAAAAGCCCGACCGAAACCGACTGATCATTGACATAGGCGCGCGACCGCCCGTCCGAGGTGACAACACGACGTACCACCAGTTCGTCGTCTTCAACCTCGATATCCTGTTCTGCCAGAAGCCCGTAAACCGGATGGCCAGCGGGCAGGGTGAAGGTTGCTGTGACGCTGCATTTATCCGTGCCATGGCGCACGAGCCCGCTATCGGCGCGCGCGCCCAATGCCAGACCCAACGAATCAAGAAGGATCGATTTCCCCGCACCGGTTTCCCCGGTAAGCACGCTAAGCCCGTCGCGGAAATCAAGGTCCAGCTTGTCGATCAGAACAACATTTCGGATGCTAAGCCGTCGAAGCATTGCGGGATACTGACATTGTTAAAACAGCGGCGATGGTGCCCGTCAGGCGACATTGCGACATGCAGAGTGCCCAATCGTAGCGCGCCTTGCAAGCTTTGGCACGGGGCAAAATTCACCGTGCCGCTGTGGGCCGCAGGAAATAGCGAAAAATGTTGAAAAACAACTGACAAGAAACAAGTGTTCTTGATGTGTTCTGATGGGAAAAGTAACGCGACGCGGCGAGAATCAGAACCAGTCACCAAGGGCGGTGGTGGTCGAATGCCACCAGCTTTCTCCCTCGCGGGTGTTTATGCCGTCACCAGCCAGAAGATCGTATGATTCTTCATACCACGGACTGCCCGGGAAGTTATGGCCCAGCACCGATGCGGTGCGTTTGGCTTCGCCTTCAAGACCAAGTGCCAGATAGCTTTCAGTCAGGCGTGCCAGTGCCTCGGGCACGTGGGTGGTGGTCTGGTATTTCTCAAGAACTGATTTGAACCGGTTGATCGCCGCCAGATATTCGCCGCGATCCTGATAATAGCGGCCAACACTCATTTCCTTGCCGGCAAGGTGGTCAACCGTCAGGTCCTTTTTCAGTTTCGCATCGCGCGCATACTGGCTGTCGGGGAAACGGCGGATCACGTCGTCAAGCGAATCCATCGCATGCTGGGTCATCTGCTGATCGCGGCCAACGTCGGAAATCTGTTCGTAATAGGACAGTGCCTTTAGGTAATAGGCATAGGGCACATCCGGGTTTGCAGGGTGCAGAGATATGAAGCGATCAATCGCGGTGATCGCATCGTCATATTTGTTGTCCTGATAATAGGCATAGGCCGACATAAGCGTCGCCTTGGTCGCCCAGACCGAATAGGGATGTTGACGTTCAACCTCGTCAAAGGCCTCGGCGGCTTTCTGGTATTCCTTGGCATCCAGAAGGTCCTGTGCGCCGTTATAAAGCTCGGAAACCGGGCGTTCGATATATTCCGGTTTGTCGTCGCTGGAGCAGGCCGCAAGAAGCAGGGCCAGACCACAAGCAGCAATAACATTCTTGGAAGCCTTACGAAGCACTGTGTCGTTTCCTTAAACTTTGGGACGCATTCAGGCGGAAATTTGCCGGACTATATCATGCCAGTACGGGCATAGGGCAAGTGGTTGTGTCGCCTTCCGGGCACTTTTCTGTACCATCGCCGGTTCCGGGATCGCGGCCATGCAAATTATGGTTGCGAAACACAATAAAAAAGCGGTCCTTTGGGACCGCTTTTTTGAATTTTGACCTGATCAAAAGACCGGTTTAAGCTGTTGCCAGCGCAGGCATTTCAACGGCCTGCAGAGCCGATTTGCGCATCGGCACAACACGCCATGCACTTGCATCGGCAAACAGCGCCTTCAAAAGCAGGTTGTTGACATGGTGACCGGACTTATACGCGGTCACTTTGCCCTGAAGCTGCTTGCCTGCGGTGTAAAGATCGCCAAGCGCGTCGAGAATCTTGTGACGGACAAACTCGTCATCGTAACGAAGACCTTCTTCGTTCATCACTTCATCGCCCGAAAGGACAACGGCGTTATCAAGTGAACCGCCGCGTGCCAGGCCCATCGACCGCATTGCTTCGACTTCGTGCAGGAAACCGAAAGTACGGGCGCGTGCAATATTGGCAACAAACACGCCATCATCGAATTTAACCGACATGCGCTGGTTGTTGATTGCCTTGCTGGCGAAATCGATTTCAAAATCGACTTCAAAGCCACGGGCCGGTTCGACCCGTGCGGTGCAGCCCTTGTATTCGACTTCAACCGGTTTCAGAACTTCGATCACCAGACGCGGCGCGTCCTGTTCCTCGATCCCGACGCAATCGATCAGGAAGTTGAACGGTGCAGAACTGCCATCCATTACCGGCACTTCGTCGGCATCAATATCGATCAGAACGTTGTCGATACGTTGCCCGGCAAGGGCCGCCATCAGATGTTCGATCGTACCGATCTTGATACCGGCATCACGGTCGCCAAGGCAGGTGCAAAGCTGCGTGTCGATCACGCCATCGTAACGTGCCGGAAACAGCGGCTGGCCATCCAGATCCGTGCGGCGGAATACGATACCGTGATTTTCAGGTGCAGGGTGCAGGGTAATGCGGATTTTGTGACCTGAATGCAACCCGACACCGGCACAGCCGATCGATGCTTTAAGGGTGCGCTGGCGCACAACATCCTGATCGGATGCACCCGAAGGCGTGAAGGCCGCGCCGAGGTCTGTAATATTATTCACGGGAACCCCCAGAAAAGTCAGGTCAGTGAGTTGTTAAGCAAATGCGCATTGTCTGGCGCACCGGGGCATTAACCCCATTTCTTAGCGTCAGACCCTACAGGCGTTGTGACAATAGAACAAATCACTCTTTGTTACGCTTTGTAAGCAGTTTAACGTATTGAAAAGTAAGAAATTTATTTCAAAAAACCGATTAAATGCAATTTCAGGTTTCGTTGGGGAAGGGTATCTCGCACCATCCGGCAGGATTTAAAAAA
>CBIHMD010000181.1:0-5986 GCA_966210655.1 uncultured Thalassospira sp. | reverse complement strand
GGACTGGCGCAATAATAAGCAATATGAATATAAAAATGCCCGTCATTCCGGCCTCCAAGCTGCATTAATCAACTCCTTCTAATGAACCCTTTGGTTGTTGTTTGGTCAAGGGTAATGCTTTCTTATGTCGGTAAAATGACATTTCTCTTCGCTCAAGACGAGGAAAACTCCCACTCAATTATATGCCTGTAAGTCTCGCCCGAATTGAGCCACGGGCCTGGGAAGTCCGGGCGGTTGGGGCTGTCGGGGAAGGTTTGGGGTTCGAGCGCGATGCCGCCGGATTTATGCAGGGTTTTGCCGTCGGGCGTTTTCATCGCATCGGTGAAATGCTGCGATAGATAGAATTGCAATCCGGCCTCGGTCGAGAACAGTTTCATCGTCCGGCCGCTATCGGGATCGGACAGGGTTGCGATCTGTTTAAGCGGTCCGCGTGCGCCATTGAGGCAGAAATTGTGATCAAAACCCTGATCGGCATTCATGAGGTTCTGCGCAATTCCCTTGGGATTTCTGAAATCATAGCCGGTTCCGGCAACGTCCTTTTGCCCGGCAAGCGGGATCAGGCGGTCGTCAATCGGAAGGTAGGCATCGGCATCGATTTGCAGGATATGCAGGGCCGCGCATTTATCAAACCGCCCGGTCAGGTTCCAATAGGCATGGCTGGTCATATTGACCGGGCAGGTCTGATCGCAGGTTGCCGTGATTTCAAGGCGCAGGCGATTTTCAGCAACGATTGAATAGGTCGCGGTTGCCGCGAAATTCCCCGGATAGCCCTGATCCCCGTCCGGGCTTTGGAGGTGAAAGGCAATTTCGTGATCGGTGTTTTGCGTGACGGACCAGTCGTGCTGATCAAAGCCCGTGATGCCGCCATGCAGATGGGTCGGACCTTCGTTCGCGGCCAGCGTGACTTTGTGGCCATCCGGGTCATGATAGGTCGAATTGGCGATGCGGTTGGCATAGCGCCCGCACACCGCGCCGATATAGCTGTCATGGGTGGCATAGGCGTCGTCATCGGGCAGGCCGACGGTGATATTTGTTTCCGTGCCGTCGTCATTACGCAGCCAAAGTTCCCGGATGCGGGCCCCATAGGGGGAGAGCAGGATTCGCATTTTTGCGGTCCTGATTTGCAGGGTTCCTGCCGGTGTCGGGTGCATCGGGATTGCTGTCGGGTTTTTCGACATGTCGCCTCGTTCCATCTTCAAATCACTGTTTTATTTAGACTTTGCGGTTTTTTGCCCGCTGTCAACCGCGCTTTCTACGCGAAAGTTGGGAGGTGCATTTAGGCCGTTGAGTTCCTTCAAATCATATTGTATTACTATATGGCTTTTAGCAATAAAACAGCCTTTAGGGAGGAAATAATGAAAAGTCTCAAGCAGCTTGCGGTTTCGACGGCAGCCCTTGGTGTTGCACTTGGTCTGTCCTTTGCGGCACAGGCCGAAATGATGATCGGCTTCTCGCAGATCGGGTCGGAAAGCGGCTGGCGCACGTCCGAGACGGCATCAATCAAGGCCGAAGCAGAAAAGCGCGGCATTGATCTGAAATTCTCGGATGCGCAGCAGAAACAGGAAAACCAGATCAAGGCAGTCCGTTCCTTCATCGCCCAGGGCGTTGATGGCATTCTGCTGGCACCGGTTGTTGAAACCGGCTGGGATCAGGTGCTTCAGGAAGCCAAGGATGCCGGTATTCCCGTCGTTCTGGTGGATCGTGGCGTTGCCGCCGATGAAAGCCTGTATCTGACCAAGGTTGCATCCGACTTCGTGGTGGAAGGTGCGCTTGCAGCCGCGTGGCTGGCGTCGGAAACCAATGCGGTTTGTGATGTTGTCGAACTTCAGGGGACAGTTGGTTCGTCAGCAGCCAATGATCGCAAAGCCGGTTTTGAATCGGTTGTCAGCAACTTCCCGGGAATCAGCATCATCCGTTCCCAGTCGGGCGATTTCACCCGTTCGGGCGGCAAGGAGGTCATGGAAAGCTTCCTGAAAGCCGAAGATGGCGGCAAGAACATCTGTGCGGTTTATGCGCATAACGATGACATGGCGCTGGGTGCGGTGCAGGCGATCAAGGAAGCCGGTCTTAATCCGGGTGAAGACATCCTGATCGTATCGATCGATGCGGTTCCTGATATCTTCAAGGCGATGGCCGATGGCGATACCAATGCGACCATCGAGCTGAACCCGCATCTGGGCGCACCGGCCTTTGACGCGATCAAGGCATCCATGGATGGCCAAGACGTGCCGAAATGGATCAAGGCCAATGGTCCGCTTTATCTGCCTGATACCGCTGCCGAAGAATACAAAATGCGCAGCAAGTAAGGCCGTTATCTCCAACCGTGCGTCTTACCGTGCGGTTGGGGTGACGCAACTGGCGTGATGTCTGAGCGCATCCCTGTCTGATGGCGGGGGTGCATTTGGACGCATCCGGGCATGAATTTCGTGTCGTGTATGATGGGTCAAAGCCAGTGAACATAAAGGGAGAGGGGCTATCCATGTCTGAAAAGACGCAATCCGTGCTGTCAGTACGCGGGGCGGGAAAATTCTTTCCCGGCGTCAAAGCCTTGCAGGATGTCGATTTCGATCTGCGATCTGGTGAAATTCACGCGCTTCTGGGTGAAAACGGTGCCGGTAAATCGACCCTGATCAAGGTGATTACCGGGGTTCATCCGCGCGATGCCGGAACCGTCCTGCTTGATGGTCGGGAAATTCATCCAAATCATCCGGGCGATGCACAGGCGCTTGGCATTTCGACGGTTTATCAGGAAGTGAACCTGGTGCCGACCCT
Organism: uncultured Thalassospira sp.; assembly: GCA_966210655.1. Taxonomy (GTDB): domain Bacteria; phylum Pseudomonadota; class Alphaproteobacteria; order Rhodospirillales; family Thalassospiraceae; genus Thalassospira. Next base: position 3,214 of record CBIHMD010000181.1, on the reverse strand, counting down.
GTCGGTTGCCGAAAACCTGATGCTGGAACGCCAGACGTTGAAATTTGGGTTTATTTCGTGGAAGAAAACCGAAAGCGACGCCAAGGCAGCGCTTGAAACGCTGGGGCTTGATATTGATGTCAACCGGCCGCTGGGTTCCTATTCGGTGGCGATCCAGCAATTGATTGCGATTGCGCGTGCGGTGGCACTGGATGCAAGGGTTTTGATCCTTGATGAACCAACCGCAAGCCTTGATGCCGAGGAAATCCGTACCCTGTTTCGCATCATGGGCGAATTGCGCGCCAAGGGGCTTGGCATTGTATTTGTCACCCATTTCCTTGATCAGGTTTACGCGATCACGGACCGCATCACGGTCCTGCGCAACGGGCGGCTTGTCGGCACATTTGTCACCAGGGAACTGGCGCAGATTGACCTGATCAATCACATGCTGGGCCGGGAACTGGCCGAAGTCAGTTCGCATCGTCATCAGGATGAAAGCAGTTTCACCGGCAAGGGCCGCCAGATCCAGATCAAGAATCTGGGCAAGAAGCGCGTGCTTGAGCCCGTGACGCTTGACCTTTCCGGCGGCGAGATTGTTGGTCTTGCCGGGCTTCTGGGGTCGGGCAGAACGGAGCTTTCGGAGCTTGTTTTCGGGGCGAAAAAGGCCGATAGCGGCCTTGTGTTCCTTGACGGGGAGCCGGTGATGTTACGCTCCCCGCGCCATGCGATCCGGTCGGGTTTCGGGCTTTGCCCCGAGGACCGCAAACAGGATGGCATTGTTGCCGAACTGAGTGTGCGCGAAAACATCGTGTTGGCCCTTCAGGGGCGGCGGGGATGGCTGCGCCCGATTGCACGCGCCGAGCAGCAGAAAACCGCCGATGAGATGATCAAGGCACTGGGCATTGCGACACCGGACAGCGAAAAGCCTGTCGGGCAGCTGAGCGGGGGTAACCAGCAGAAGGTCATTCTGGCGCGCTGGCTGGTGTCCAAGCCGATTTTCCTTATTCTCGACGAGCCGACACGCGGCATTGATGTGGGCGCGCATGCCGATATCATCAAGCTGATCAAGGAGCTTTGTGACGAGGGGCTGGCCCTGCTGGTGGCGTCATCCGAGCTTGAGGAAATCGTTGCCTTTGCCGACCGGGTGGCGGTGATGCGCGACCGTGAAAAGGTTTCCGAACTTACGGGCGCCGAAATCACGCAGGACAGGATCATCGAGGCGATTGCGCGATGACCGGTTTGCAGGACAAAAAGAAATTACGGGAAAGCAGCACCATGTCTGCATCTTCTTTGCTGAGCCGGCAATGGTTTGGCCCGGTGGCGGCCCTTGTGCTGATCATTCTGGGTATCGGGATCATATCGCCGGACTTCTTTGATATTCGCATTGTTGACGGCCATCTTTACGGATCGCTTGTTGATGTCGTGCATCGCGGGGCGTCAACCGCGATTGTCGCGGTTGGCATGGCGATTGTGATCGGCACGCGGGGCATTGACCTTTCGGTCGGCTCGGTGATTGCGATTTCAGGGGCGACCATGGCGGTCCTGATCCGTGATACCGATCTGCATCCGGCGGTCATCATCTTTGCCGCCCTTGGCGCCGGGGTGCTTTGCGGGCTGTGGAACGGGATGCTGGTGGCCTATCTTGATATCCAGCCGATCATCGCGACCCTGATCCTGATGGTGGCCGGGCGCGGGATTGCGCAGATGATCACCGATGGGCAGATCGTGACCTTCCACGGGGCGTTTTTTGAAGGGATCGGCAGCGGCTATCTGCTGGGCATTCCGTGGCGGGTGATCATTGCTGCGGTGGTGATCGGCGGCCTTTACGGTGTGATGCGCAAAACCGCCCTTGGCCTGTTTGTTGAATCGGTTGGCGGCAATGCACGCGCCAGTCGGCTTGCGGGCATTGATGCGCGCGGGATCAAGCTTCTGGCCTATGCTATTTCAGGGCTTTGTGCGGCCTTTGCCGGGATCATCATTGCGGCCGATATCCGCGGGGCGGATGCCAACAATGCCGGTCTGTGGCTTGAACTTGATGCCATCCTGGCGGTGGTGATCGGGGGCGCGTCGCTGATGGGTGGGCGGTTCTTTATCGGCATGACGGTGATCGGGGTTCTGATCATTCAGTCGCTGACGACGGGCATTTTGCTGTCGGGTTTGCCGTCGCAATATACCCTGATCGTCAAGGCGGCGGTGGTGATGGTGGTCCTGCTGGTGCAGGCGCCGAAATCCCGCGAACTGGCGGGCAAGGCGTGGGAAAAGATCGGCAGCGGGAAGGTGCGGGGGAATTCCGATGAAAATTAATGAACGTTATTATCCTTTGCTTGCCACGCTGGCGGTGCTGGCGCTGCTTTATGGTTACGGGATTGCCGAACATCGTGCGTTTTCAGACACCTATGTTCTGGGTGCGCTTCTGACCGATAATGCGTTTCTGATCATTACGGCGGTCGGCATGACATTTGTCATCCTGTCGGGCGGGATTGATCTTTCGGTTGGCTCGATGATTGCGTTTGTCGGCGTCCTGATGGCCGAGCTTGTGACCGGGTTTGGTATGCATCCGCTGGTCGCGGTGGTGATTTCGATTGCGGTGGGGACGCTATTTGGCGCCTTCATGGGGGTGATTATCGCCAAGTTCGATATCCAGCCCTTTATCATAACCCTGGCGGGGATGTTTTTCCTGCGCGGGATGTGTTTTTTGATCAACCTTGATTCCGTGCCGATTGATCATCCGTTTGTGGCCGATTTCAGCGGTTTTAAAATCCCGCTGCCCGGTCGCGGCTGGATCAGTGCGGCGGCGTTGCTGATGCTGATGACGGTGATGGCCGGGGTGGTGATTGCGCATTACACGCGGTTTGGCCGCAATGTTTATGCCATTGGCGGGGACCGTCAATCGGCAGAATTGCTGGGCATTCCGGTGGATAGCACGATCATCCGGGTTTATACTTTGTCGGGCTTTTTCAGTGCCTTGGCCGGGGTTGTTTTCGCGTTTTATACCGCGTCGGCCTATCCGTTGGCAGCCGTCGGGGTGGAGCTTGATGCGATTGCGGCGGTGGTGATTGGCGGAACGCTTCTGACCGGGGGCATGGGCTTTGTGGTCGGCACGTTCTTTGGCGGGATCATCATGGGGGTGATCCAGACCCTGATCGCGTTTGACGGGTCGCTCAATAGCTGGTGGACCAAGATCATGATCGGGGCGCTTCTGTTTGGCTTTATCGTGCTGCAACGCCTGATTACA
>CBIHMD010000180.1:0-5992 GCA_966210655.1 uncultured Thalassospira sp. | reverse complement strand
ATAAAGCCCGTACCATATGATGGCCCGATCCCGGGTGAGCAGACCCAGCGTGAAATAGACCATGAACCCGATCAGAAGCACGCCAAGATAAAGGCCATACAGGAAGGTATCCTGCACGTTTTCATCTATCAGCACCGTGTCGGTCTTGATTCGGGCATCCAGAAGCTGTGCACTGTTGGTGGAAACGCCAATCACCAGCCAGTATTTCCCGGCGGGAAGTGCGGGCCATGCACTTAAATGCAGCCTTCCACGGGCTTCGGTTCCATTGCGCACAATATGGTCGCCAACCACGTTATGCCACACAAGGATGCGTGTCTCGTCATCGATAATTGTCAGATCGATTTTGTTCAGATAGGCGGGCGAAATTTCAAGATAACGGTTTTGATCAATCGGTTTGGTGTCTGCTTCTGTCACCTGAATTGGCATCCGGTACCAGACAGTTTCAGGCGTATAGCCGGCACCCGACGATCCGATAAGCGATGTAAAGTTATCGGACGACAGGGCTGCGACATCGGCCGGTGTCCTGATAGGCTCTTTGGTCGTCAGACGTTCAATGAACGGGCCAAGGTCGATATCGTTCCGGTCTTCGGAATAGGCGCCGATGACAAGCTCATGAGGACCGGAATGGGCAAGGGTGGGGCGGGTCATGAAAATCATCGAAATGATGATCAGTACTGCGATCCCTGCAAGATATCCCGCGCGGTAATCGACTTTCCGCAAAATGCCCCCAAATCCGGATCGTTCAAACGTTTCACGTTCTAGATAACGGGTTTTACGGGCAAGGTCATGGCTTTTATAAGCGAAGCTGAAAGGATGCGATTAACGGATCGGTTGCTTATGTTTCCTATAATCGGTCACTTGCCGGTAGTATTGCACGGACACTTTGATATAACCGGCTATCAGGAAAAATAACCAGCGCATGAATGTGCCGGAATGGAAGCAGAGAAGACGAGCATGAGCCGTAAATATTTCGGGACCGATGGTATTCGCGGAACCGCCAACACCGCCCCCATGACAGCCGAAGTGGCACTTAAGGTCGGGATGGCCGCCGGTCATTACTTTACGCGGGGCGATCACCGCCATCGTGTGGTGATTGGCAAGGATACCCGTCTGTCGGGCTATATGCTTGAACCAGCACTGGTGGCCGGTTTTACGTCCATGGGAATGGATGTGATGCTGGTCGGGCCGATGCCGACCCCGGCGGTTGCCATGCTGACCAAATCGATGCGTGCTGATATCGGTGTGATGATTTCGGCCTCGCACAATCCCTATCAGGATAACGGGATCAAGCTTTTTGGCCCGGATGGTTTCAAACTGTCCGACGAGGTCGAACTTGAGATCGAAGCCATGATGGATAGCGATATGTCCGCGTTGCTTGTACCTGCGAACAAACTTGGCCGGGCGCAACGCATTGATGATGCGCCGGGACGCTATATCGAGGCGGTCAAATCATCGCTGCCGTCTTCGGTGACGCTTGAAGGGCTCAAGATCGTTCTGGATTGCGCCAATGGTGCGGCCTATTCCGTCGCCCCGAAGGTGTTGCGGGAATTGGGCGCGGATGTCATTGAAATCGGCACCAAGCCGAATGGCCTTAACATCAATGCCGAATGTGGATCGACGCATACCCAGACCATGTGTGACCGGGTGTTGGCCGAAAAGGCCGATGTCGGGATTGCCTTGGATGGTGATGCCGACCGCGTTCAGATGTGCGATGAAAAAGGCCAGTTGATTGATGGCGATCAGTTGATGGGCCTTGTCACCACGCACTGGAAACGCACCGGGCAGTTGCGCGGCAATGCGCTGGTTGCGACTGTGATGTCAAACCTTGGCCTTGAACGTTACCTTGAAAGCAATGGTCTGCGCCTGATCCGTACCAAGGTCGGGGATCGTTACGTTGTGGAACAGATGCGCGCCCTTGATTGCAATGTTGGTGGGGAACAGTCCGGCCATATCGTTCTGTCGGATTTTGCGTCCACCGGTGATGGTCTGCTGGCATCCCTTCAGGTTCTGGCGGTTCTGGCTGATCGTGAAGGTCCGGTTTCGGAAATGAGCCGCGTGTTTGATCCGTTGCCTCAGATCCTTAAAAATGTGCGGTATGCTGCGGGTTCCGATCCGCTGTCACACAGCAGTGTGGTTGATGCGATTTCCAGTGCCGAACGTGCTTTTAACGGCGATGGTCGTGTTCTGATCCGTAAATCGGGGACCGAGCCGCTGATCCGTGTGATGGCCGAAGGCGATGACGCGATCAAGGTCGAACAGATCGTTGATGGCATTGTTGCCGAAATCATGGCTGTTGCGGGTTAAGGCAGCAGAACTATCTTAGGGTCCTGACCCTGGACCGAATATCAGAAGTGCTTGGAGGTCGATCATGAAAGGTCGCGTATTGATCATTGCCGGTTCTGACTGTTCCGGCGGGGCCGGAATTCAGGCCGACATCAAATCCGTGACCGTTCTGGGCGGATATGCCGCAACCGCGATCACGGCGTTGACGGTGCAAAACACCACCGGTGTTTTCGATGTTCTGGGGATTGATCCGAAACTGATCGTCCATCAGGCAGAAGTCACGATTGATGATATCGGGGCCGATGCGATCAAGACCGGTATGCTCCATAGCGTCCCGGTGATCGAAGCGGTGGCCGCGTTCATCCGCGCCAAAGCCAGCGATATTCCGATTGTTGTTGATCCGGTGATGGTGTCGCAAAGCGGTTCGCGTCTTTTGAACGAAGATGCGGTTGATGCCCTGATCAAAAACATGGTGCCGCTGGCGACCGTCCTGACCCCGAATATTCCCGAGGCCGAAGTGCTGTCGGGCATGAAAATCACCGATGAGGGCGACATGATCGAAGCCGCCCGCAAGATCGGTGAACTGGGGGCCAAGGCCGTTCTGGTCAAGGGTGGTCATGCCGAGGGTGACCGCATTGTCGACATCCTTTGGCGACATGATGGCGATATCGAAGGGTTTGAGGCGGATCGTATCCCGTCGGAAAACAATCACGGTACGGGATGCTCGCTTGCCAGTGCGATTGCGACAGGGCTTTCGCAGGGCATGGGGTTGAGTGATTCCGTGGCGCGCGCACGTGCGTTCGTTCGTGAAGCCATTCGCACCGCGCCTGATTTTGGCAAGGGAAATGGCCCGCTTAATCACGCCCACCCGGTTACCGGTGAATAGAGGGGCGGGGTTTCATGCAAGGAAACAATGCCATGCCCGGAACCTCGTTCTTTCATCAGGCGCGCAATAACGCTTGGTCAAATCATCGGTTACTGACGGTCTGTTCGCGGTTGAGTGACGCGGAGCTGAATGCGGAACGCACGTCGTTCTTTCCGACGATCCTTTGGACGCTTAATCACATCCTGATTGTCGACTGGTTTTACATCGATGCCCTTGTAGCAGGCGGGCGCGGGCGTGACTGTTTTGCCGATGAAAACCCGTTTTCCGATATCGCGGCACTTTCCGGTGCCCAGCGCGACAGCGATCAGACATTGCTGAAATTCTGTGAAAACCTGTCGGGTGCCGATGCGGCTCGATTGGTGGCGCTTGATCGCGGTAACGGGAAGATCGCGCATGAGACGGCGAGGGCAGTTTTATCGCATCTTTTCGTGCATCAGACCCATCATCGCGGGCAGGTTCATGCGATGCTAAGCGGTACATCGCAAAAGCCGCCGCAGCTTGACGAATATCATCTTGATTGCGATGCCGAATTTCGCGGTACCGATTTTCACGACCTTGGCTGGGATGGCGTATGACATTCAGACTGACGGATCGCACCAAACGACGCCTTTTTCTGATCGCGGTGACGGCATTGGTTGTCGCAACGATTGCTGATGGATCGCGCCGTTTCGTCGCCGATCTGATCTGGACGGATGATGCCGCCCCCTGGGAAAAGGTGACGGCAGTTTATTATCCCGATACGCAGAAACAGACCGATATCCGTATTTCGGATGCACGGTTTGATGACGTTGCCGAATGCCGGGCGCATATCGGCGAACTTTCATCGGAAAATGGCGACCCGGACCTTAAAAAGGGACGATATGAATGTGCCATCGGGTTTTACCGCGATGGCACGGGCAAGGGCAGCTATCGCCTGATCGTCCGGTAGGTCTAGAGCACGTACCACAGCAGGCCGGGGAGGGCGATGGCGGCCAAGAAGCTGGAGCTGATGACAACACCTGCGACTTCTTCGGGTTCGCGGTTGTAAAGCTGCGCAAACAGATAGCAGAACACCGCAACCGGCATCGAACATTGCAGGATCACGACCCCGCGTTCGACCCCGGTAAGGCCCATGACTTCGGAAAGCCCGACGCCAACCGCAAAGCCCATCGCAAGGCGCAGCATGCTAAGTGCGGTGCTGCGCGCAAGGCTGACCGGGCGAAGGCGGGCCAGTGACACGCCCAATGTAAACAGCATTAACGGAATGGTGAGCTGCCCGATCAGGTTGGTCGTGTTGTAAAGCCATGCGGGGACTTCGGTATTGGTCGCAAGGAAGCCCGTCGCAATCAGGGTCGCCGGAATGATCGGCATTTTGGCAATCGATTTAAGCGAGAAACTGCCTGAAACGAACGCCACCCCGACGGTCAATTGCAAGACCACATAAACGGCAAAAAATGCAACCGATAGCGCCAGACCATCCTGTCCAAAGGCCAGCATACAAAGCGGCAAACCGACATTGCCGACATTCGGCCAAGTAAGTGATTGCAGATAAGTTCGTGGGGCCAGCTTGAAAAGTTTCAGGATCGGCCAACCGATCAGGACGAAGATGATGTTCGCGGCAAGGGCGGCTGTGCCCATCGATACCAGCGCATTTGCGCCCAGATCAACGGTCGCAAGTGCTGCGAACGTCAGGCAGGGGGTCGCAAAATAGGTAACGATGGATGTCACCAGTCCCGTATCGAAATGTCTGCCGGATCGTGCCCAGATATAACCAAGACCCGTGGTTATGAAAACCGGCGCAAGAACGGCAAAGATATCGGCAAACATGAAATTCAGTATCCCCAGATGGCTTGGCCCAAATGGCCCCGGGTGAAATTGTCATGACCGATAGTCGCGGGGCAAGCGAATAATGGTAATACCAGTTGGTTTTCCGCATCGCGACAAGGCGGTACAAACCTGCGTCATGAAAACTTGTCATTCCGGATGTGGATGATGCATGTTAGCGCGATATTGGCGCAGCTAGACAAGATACAGGGTTCGACATGAGCCACAGGAAATATGATTTCGTTCACCGTCATTTCATCGATCCGGCTCCGCGCTGGCGCGATCAGCGCAATCCTGTGCCTGCGGTTTTTCTCGATCGCGATGGAGTGGTGAATGAAGAGGTTCACTATCTGTCAAAGATTGATGACCTTGCCCTGATCCCCGTAACTGCCAGCGCGATCAAGCAACTTAACGATGCCGGTATTCCGGTTGTGATCGTAACCAATCAGTCGGCAGTTGCGCGCGGGTATCTGTCCGAAGATGGCCTTCGCGATCTGCATGAGGCGATGATTGCGATGCTGGCGCGCGAGGGGGCATCGGTGCAGGGGATTTACTATTCGCCCTATCATCCGGACGGGGTTGATCATTATCGCCGCGAAAGCACATGCCGTAAACCGGGCCCGGACATGATCCTTGCCGCGGCGGAGGATTTTGTCATTTCGCTGGGCGATAGTGTCCTGATCGGGGACCGCATCAATGATATCCGTGCCGGACGTGCGGCCGGAACCCATGCGGTGATTGTGCGGACCGGGCACGGCGCAACGGAAACCACCTGGCCCGAGGCGGCAGAGGCCGACTTTATCGCCGATGATTTACAGGCTGCGGTGTCGGAACTCTTCGCGCGCGGTGTACTGGTTCGTTAGAACTGGTCTGCCAGGCGATCACAGCGCGCACCAGGTTTTCCACATATCCCGGCAGGCTTCTTCAAGCTCGCGGGCGGCGGCGTGGCCGCTCATGGCCTTGCTGTTTTTCATCCTATCCCGCATGCCTGCGCGTATGGTGGTAAGGGCGTTAATATCC
>CBIHMD010000179.1:0-5999 GCA_966210655.1 uncultured Thalassospira sp. | reverse complement strand
CATGCCAACGATGATCATCGGCTTTTCGGCGGCCTTCAGAACCTTGGCGAAATCGTTTTTGCCATCAAGAACGGCAGAAAGCGTTTCCGCACCGGCCCCAAGATAGTCATGCTTATAGGTCGGGTCCCAGCTTTCACCGATAATGCCAACCTTGAAGTCGCCGGTCGTCGCACGCCAGCGCTTGCGCAGGCGGGAATTGATGATCGGGGCTTCGGCACGGATATTGGCACCAACGATCAGGCAGGCATCGGCGTCATCAATCCCGGCAATCGTGGTGTTGAAGATATAGGACGCACGCGCACCGCCGATTTTCGAACCGTCCTGACGGCAATCAAGGTTCGGCGAACCAAGAATCCCCATCAGATCCTTTAGCGCGGTCATCGATTCACAATCGACCGTATCACCGGCAATCGCTGCAATCTTCTTGCCGTCAAGCCCGGAAACCTTTGCCTTGATCGCGGCAAATGCCTCGTCCCAGGTGGCGGCTTTCAGCTTGCCATCGACACGCACATACGGACGATCCAGACGCTGGCGTTTCAGGCCGTCAATCGCATAACGGGTTTTGTCCGAAATCCATTCCTCGTTCACGTCGTCATTGGTGCGCGGCAGAACGCGCATGACTTCGGAACCACGGGAATCGATACGGATGTTTGAACCAACAGCATCCATCACATCGACGCTGTCGGTCTTTTTCAATTCCCACGGGCGTGCGGTAAACGCATACGGCTTGGATGTCAGCGCGCCAACCGGGCAAAGATCGATCAGGTTCCCCGAAAGTTCGGAATTGATTGATGCTTCGATATACGGTCCGACCTCGGTATCCTCGCCACGGTAAACGGCACCCATGGTGCCGACACCAGCAACTTCCTCGGAAAAACGAACGCAACGGGTGCAGTGAATGCAACGGGTCATGATCGTTTTGACGATCGGGCCCAGTTCCTTGTCCTTCACCGCACGCTTTTTCTCGGCATAACGCGACGCGTCAAAACCATAGGCCATCGCCTGGTCCTGAAGGTCACATTCACCGCCTTGGTCACAGATCGGGCAATCCAGCGGATGGTTGATCAGCAGGAATTCCATCACGCCATTGCGTGCTTTCTTGACCAGATCGGAATCCGTCTTGATCACCATTCCATCTGCCGCAGGCATGGCGCAGGATGCGACCGGCTTCGGTGCGCGTTCCATCTCGACCAGACACATACGGCAATTGCCGGCGATTGACAGGCGTTCGTGATAGCAGAAACGCGGAATTTCCTTCCCGGCCTCTTCACAGGCCTGAAGGACTGTCGCCCCGGCTTCTACTTCAACTTCAATACCGTCAACTGTCAGTTTCGGCATGTCTCAATCCCTCTCAACAGGCCCCTCTCAGGCCGCGATCCGTGCGCGATATTCCTTGATCCGCCGTTCCATTTCGGGACGGAAGTGACGGATCAGACCCTGGATCGGCCATGCGGCTGCATCACCGAGCGCACAAATAGTGTGGCCTTCGACCTGTTTGGTCACATCCCACAGCAGGTCAATTTCATCAAGTGTCGCCTCGCCGCGGACCATGCGCGCCATAATACGCGCCATCCAGCCCGTGCCTTCACGGCACGGCGTGCACTGGCCACAGCTTTCATGCTGGTAGAATTCCGACAGACGCGCGATGGCGTAAACGATGTCGGTGGACTTATCCATCACGATCACTGCCGCCGTACCAAGACCCGATCCCACTTCACGCAGGGCATCGAAATCCATCAGCACATCGTCGCAAATGTCTTTGGTCATCAGCGGAACGGACGAACCACCCGGAATAACCGCCAGAAGATTGTCCCAGCCACCACGAACACCGCCGCAATGCTTTTCGATCAGCTCACGCAGCGGAATGCTCATGGCTTCTTCGACCGTGCAGGGCTTTTCGACGTGACCGGAAATCGCAAACAGCTTGGTGCCATGGTTGTTTTCACGGCCAAAGCTTGTGAACCACGAACCACCACGGCGCAGGATTTCCGGCACCACAGCAATCGATTCGACATTGTTCACCGTCGTCGGGCAGCCATACAGACCGGCATTGGCCGGGAATGGCGGCTTCAGACGCGGCTGGCCTTTCTTGCCCTCAAGGCTTTCAATCAGCGCGGTTTCCTCGCCACAGATATACGCCCCTGCACCAAGATGCAGATAAAGGTCGTAATCCCAGCCCGAACCGCAGGCATTTTTACCCAGCAACCCGGCTTCATAGGCTTCGTCAATCGCACGCTGAAGGTTCGATGCCTCGTGATAGAACTCGCCGCGGATATAGATATATCCGGCATGAGCATTCATCGCGAAACTCGCCAGAAGGCAGCCTTCAATCAGGGTATGCGGATCATTGCGCATGATCTCGCGGTCCTTGCAGGTGCCCGGCTCGCCCTCGTCGGCATTGACGACAAGATAGCTCGGACGACCATCGGATTCCTTGGGCATGAACGACCATTTCAGGCCGGTCGGGAAGCCCGCGCCCCCGCGACCACGCAGACCGGATGCCTTCATCTCGTTGATGATCCAGTCGCGGCCTTTGTCGATCAGGGCCTTGGTGCCGTCCCAGTTGCCACGCGCCTGTGCCGCTTTAAGACCGAAGTCCTGAAAACCGTACAGGTTGGTAAAGACGCGATCCTTATCCTGCAACATCTCAGGCCTCCCCTTCGCTTGCATCAGCAGACTGATCGGCAGCGCCGCAGCCACAGAATGCCTTCAGAACCTTGGGACCATCAATCGGCTCGCAGCCGCGACGACCGATCTGCGGACCGGCTTTCGGCTTTTCACCCTTTTTCAGGGTATCAAGGATCGACTTGGTGGTGTCGGCAGTCAGGTCTTCGTAATAATCGTCGTTAATCTGCATCATCGGTGCGTTAACGCACGCACCAAGGCATTCAACCTCGATCAAAGTGAACTGGCCGTCTTCGGTGGTTTCACCGATTCCGATGCCCAGTTCCTTTTTGCAGGTATCGACAACATCGGCCGAACCGCGAAGCCAGCACGGCGTGGTGGTGCAGACCTGGATGAAGTTTTTGCCCACCGGGGCAAGGTTATACATCGTATAGAAGGTCGCGACCTCATAGACGCGAATGGCCGGCATATCGAGCATGTCGGCAATGTAATCCATTGCGACAGTCGGAACCCAGTTACCATCGGTCTGACGCTGTGCCAGATCAAGCAGCGGCATGACCGCACTTTGCTGGCGGCCTTCCGGGTACTTGGCGATAATCTTGTTTGCCCGCTCCATGTTTTCCGGGGAAAACGCAAAGCTGACAGGCTGAAGCTCTCTCGGAGCTGGTCTTCTCAAATGGCTCATCGGTCAATCTCACCGAACACGATATCAAGCGACCCGATATTGGCAACGACGTCGGCCAGCATGTGACCCTTGGACATGAAGTCGATGCCCTGAAGGTGCGGGAATCCGGGTGCGCGAATTTTGCAGCGATACGGACGGTTCGAGCCATCCGAAACGAGATACACGCCAAACTCTCCCTTCGGTGCCTCGACGGCGGCATAGCATTCGCCAGCCGGAACGTGGAAACCTTCGGTAAAGAGTTTGAAGTGATGGATCAGGGCTTCCATCGAGCGTTTCATTTCTGAACGCGACGGCGGCGCCACCTTGTTATTTTCAACGATAACAGCCCCATCCGGCATTTCTTTAATGGCCTGCTTCATGATGCGAAGCGACTGGTTCATTTCTTCGAAACGCACCAGGAAGCGATCATAGCAGTCGCCGTTCTTGCCGATCGGAATGTCGAAATCGAAATCTTCGTACGAGTCATAGGGCTGCGATTTACGCAGATCCCACGCCATGCCCGATGCGCGGATGTTCGGCCCGGTAAAGGCCCAGTCCAGCGCCTCTTCGGGCGAAACGATCCCGATATCAACCGTACGCTGTTTAAAGATACGGTTGCCGGTCAGAATACGGTCGAAATCCTTGACGAATTTCGGGAACTGATCGCACCACGCATCAATGTCGGCCAGCAACCCGGCCGGAAGATCGGCAGCAACGCCGCCCGGACGGAAATAGTTGGCATGAAGACGGGCACCGCAGGCGCGCTCATAGAATTCCATGAGTTTTTCGCGTTCCTCGAAGCCCCACAGCAGCGGGGTCATCGCACCAACGTCAAGCGCAAAGGCCGTCAGGTTCAGAAGATGGTTCAGGATACGACCCATTTCCGCATAAAGAACGCGGATATACTGGGCGCGTTTCGGCACCTCGACCCCCATCAACTTCTCGATGGCCAGGCAATAGGCATGTTCCTGATTCATCGGCGCGACATAGTCGAGACGGTCGAAATACGGGGTCGCCTGAATATAGGTCTTATATTCGATCAGCTTTTCCGTACCACGGTGCAGAAGGCCGATATGCGGATCGGCGCGTTCGATAACCTCGCCATCCATTTCAAGAACCAGACGCAGAACGCCGTGCGCCGCAGGGTGCTGCGGGCCGAAGTTCATGGTCATGTTTTTGATTTTTTGTTCCGACATCAGGCCTTGCCCTCCGCCTTTTCATCGCCGGGGAGAACATTCTGGATGCCTTCCCACGGGCTTTCGAAATCGAAGTTACGGAAATCCTGAACCAGTTTCACCGGCTCGTAGACAACGCGCTTTTGCTCGTCGTCATAGCGAACCTCGACATAACCGGTCAGCGGGAAATCCTTGCGAAGCGGATGACCTTCAAAACCGTAATCCGTCAGGATACGGCGCGGGTCCGGGTGATTATCAAAGAAGATGCCATACAAATCCCATGTTTCGCGCTCGAACCAGTTGGCGGCGCTGTAAACGGGAACGCAACTTGGCACCGGGGTATCTTCGTCGGTACGGACCTTGACGCGCACACGCAGGTTATGCTTGAGCGACAGCAGGTGATACACGACGTCGAAACGCTCGGCGCGTTCGGGATAATCGACCCCGCAAATGTCAACAAGCTGCTTAAACAGGCAGCCCGCATCATCGCGAAGGAATGTCAGAACTTTAAGAATAGCATCGCGTTTGACCACGATGGACAGCTCGCCATAACGGTACTGGGTTTCCAGAACCTTGTCGGCAAACTGGGACACCACTAGATCTTTAAGATCTTTCAGCGCGGCGCTGTTATCGCTGAGCACTTCGCTCATGCAAGCCCCCTATTAAGGATCAGCGTGTCAGGACACCGGTACGGCGGATTTTCTTTTGCAACTGCATCACGCCGTAAATCAGCGCTTCGGCTGTCGGCGGGCACCCGGGAACATAAACGTCCACCGGAACAACGCGATCACAACCGCGCACCACCGAATAGGAATAGTGATAATACCCACCACCATTCGCACACGATCCCATTGAAATCACCCAGCGCGGTTCGGCCATCTGGTCGTAAACCTTGCGCAGTGCGGGTGCCATCTTGTTGGTAAGCGTGCCTGCAACGATCATCACGTCGGACTGACGCGGGCTCGGACGGAACACAAGACCGTAACGGTCAAGGTCGTAACGCGACGCGGCGGCATGCATCATTTCCACAGCACAGCAGGCCAGACCGAACGTCATCGGCCACAGCGAACCGGTGCTGGCCCAGCTTGCCAGCTTGTCGAGATTGGCAAGGACAAAACCCTTGTCATTCATCTCGTCGAACACGCCTTTAAGCAGGGTATCCTGATCCTGACCGGGTGCCAGGGGTGCGCCTGTATTGGTGCTCACTCCCATTCCAGTGCTCCCTTCTTCCATTCATAGACAAATCCGACCGTCAACACAGCCAGGAAGATCACCATAGAAAAGAAACCGAAGGTGCCAATGTCGCCAAGGGTCACAGCCCACGGGAACAGGAACGCAACTTCTAGATCGAAAATGATGAACAAGATGGCGACCAGATAGAACCTGACATCAAACTTGATGCGCGCGTCTTCAAACGGCGCAAATCCGCATTCGTATGCGGACAGCTTTTCAACATCAGGAGCCTGCTTGGCCAGAACCAACGACGCGATGACGATTACCGCCGATAGTCCGGTCGAATACCTGCTGCACCAGAG
>CBIHMD010000178.1:0-6010 GCA_966210655.1 uncultured Thalassospira sp. | reverse complement strand
GACCGGCGGTGGAATACGCCGTTCATCCGACTTCGATTTCTCGATTGATGTGTTGGTTTCCGCTTTGTCGACAATGCGATCCAGCTATGTATCAAGCTCCCCCATCGAGCGGACATAAAGCCGCGCGATATAACAATCATCGCCCGTGACCTTGTCGCATTCCCCGAATTCGGGAATTTCTTCGATCATCTGCTGAACGATATGCAATTTGCCCGGCAGCGGACGAATACGCACGATCGCCTGCAGCGGATAACCAAGTGCTTCGGGATTTACATCAATGGTGAAACCCCGAATAACCCCGCGTTCTTCCAGACGCCGGACCCGTTCCGCCACGCCGGGGGATGACAGTCCTACACGGGCTGCCAGGTCTTTTTGCGAAATACGCGAATCATCAATCAGGGCTTTCAGTATCTTCTGGTCGATTTCATCGATCACTTTATTTTCCCTATAAATATTCATCATCAGCTTTATATAATTAGGTAAATAGTCGATATTTTCAATCTCAAGCCATGGAACAAAGCCGAAAAAAGGCGCAAATTTCATCCATAAAATCAGTTTAACGGAGAATTCCGATGGATGAAAAACTGCGCGGCACGGTCGAAATGACCGCAGCCATGACGATTCTGGGCACAATTGGCTGGTTCGTCGTCATGTCGGGGCAATCCGCCCTTGATGTTGTTTTCTGGCGATGCGTATTCGGGGCTGGCGCCCTGCTTCTCGTTTGCGCTGGCATGGGGTTTTTACGCGAACTTTTGAACCTGCGGACATTAGGTTGGGCAGCGCTTGGCGGCGTTGCCATCGTGACCAACTGGTTTCTGCTGTTTCAGTCCTATTCGATGGCCTCTATTTCGGTTTCAACGGCAGTTTACAATACCCAGCCCTTTATGCTGGTGATGTTCGGCGCATTGCTGTTTGGAGAAAAGCTGACAGCCAATAAATTCGCATGGCTTGCCATTGCGTTTGGCGGTCTGCTTCTGATCATATCGGGCAAACCCGATGGCGGCTTTACCGGCACCAATTATGCCGGTGGCATCGCGATGGCATTGGTCGCAGCCTTTTTCTGGGCAGTTGCCGCCATCATCACCAAAAAACTGAAAGGCACCCCGCCGCATCTGATCGCACTCATTCAGGTTTGTGTCGGCATCCTGATGCTCAGCCCCTTTGCCAATCTTGATAACCTGCCCGATAATCCGTCAAGCTGGGGCGCACTGGTTATGATTGGCATTGTTCATACCGGGATCATGTATGTGCTGATGTATGGCGCGGTGCAGAAACTGCCAACCCATTTGCAAGGATCGCTGTCCTTCATCTATCCGGTCGTTGCGATCCTGGTTGATCTGATTGCATTCGGCTATCGCCCGGATACCGCCCAGATCATCGGGGCAGTGGCGATTGTGATTGCCGCAACCGGCATGAATCTTGGCTGGCAGCTCTGGCGTACTGAAAAACGCAGCCCGGCAAGAAATGCCGCCATACAGAAATGACCACACGACGATCAAATCCAACGGCACATAGATGAACGGGTGGTCTGATTATTGCTTGCAACTTTTCAGGGTAAAACTTTTGGAAAGCACTGCATGACCAGCATTAATCCGTCCCAGTTCAATGTTGCATCGTTTCAAAAGCTGGGGATCAACGTTGCGAACAAACAGATCCCCGAAGAAACCATCGCCTTCATGCGCCAACGGCAAGAAGACGATGCCAGCTCAGGCAGAGCAGCACCGCTATCGGATACTTTGCCTTTTGACCCGCTTGCGGCAAATGCAGGTGCCAAGTCACGAACAGAAGCCCAACTGATCGGCCAGCAGGACGAGGCATCCAAATCCACTCTACCAACATCGGCAGAGGAGCTTCTGACAGTAAACGAAGATGAAGAAGCGACGGATGAGGAAAAGCAGCAGAAACTTGCACAACTCAACAAGCAGATACTGCAAGGCTGAAACTCATCACCGCGCCAGCAAAAAGGGCCCCTTGTGGGGCCCTTTTTTTAATTCGCACTGTAACTGCTCAGCCAGCAACCGTTGCCTCAATCGCGGCAAGTGCCGCATCGGCCTGATCGGCATCGGGACCACCGCCCTGTGCCATATCCGGGCGGCCACCGCCACCTTTGCCGCCGAGCTTTTCGACACCGACGCGGACCAGATCGACCGCGCTGAATTTACCAGCAAGGTCTTCGGTCAGGCCAACAACGATTGATGCCTTGCCGCCGTCGGTCGAAATCAGGGCAACAACGCCAGATCCCATCTGATCGCGCAATTCATCAACCATACCCTTGAGTTCCTTGGCCGGGATACCGTCCAGAACACGCAGGGCCAGTTTGACGCCATTGACTTCCTTGAACGCATCCGCACCCGATGCCCCGCCCGAACCGGCTGTTGCCAGTTTCTTGCGCAGGTCGGAAACTTCGCGTTCAAGTTTGCGGCGTTCTTCCTGCAACGATTTGACACGTGCCGGAACATCTTCGGGAACAGCTTTAAGGTCGGCCGAAATGGTTTGCAGAAGCTGATCGCGGGCCGCCATATAGCTTGCGGCATCCGAACCGGTCAGAGCTTCGATACGGCGGACACCGCTTGAAACCGCACCTTCGGATACGATCTTGAACATGCCGATATCGCCGGTGCGTTTGACATGCGTGCCGCCGCAAAGTTCAAGCGAATAGGCATGTTCGTTTGCTTCGGGCAGGCCCATCGAAACAACGCGGACTTCATCGCCGTATTTTTCGCCAAACAGCGCCATCGCACCAAGCTCAATCGCCTCGTCCGGGGTCATCAGACGGGTGGTGACTTCGCTGTTTTCGCGAATCAGACGGTTGACGTCGAATTCGATAACAGCAGCTTCTTCAGCGGTGATCGGTTTGGGATGCGATACGTCGAAACGCAGGCGATCCTTGGCAACCAGCGATCCCTTCTGGGTCACGTGATCGCCCAAATGTTTGCGCATGACCGCATGCAGAAGATGGGTCGCCGAATGGTTCGCGCGCAAGGACGAACGGCGGGTATTGTCGACGCGGAATTCGGCGGCATCGCCAACCGAAACATCGCCTTCGACAACCTTGCCAAGATGCACATGCAACGCACCAAGTTTCTTATGGGTATCGGTGATTTCAATCACGGCACCCTTTTCGGTTTTGATCACACCGGCATCGCCCTGTTGACCACCGGATTCCCCGAAGAACGGAGTCTGGTTGGCAACAATGGCAACCTCATCGCCCTTGGTCGCGGTTTTGGTTTCCGCACCATCCTTGATCAGGGCCGTGACAACGCCTTCGGCTTTTTCGGTTTCATAACCCAGGAATTCGGTCGCGCCATCGCGATCATTGATGTCAAACCAGACTTCCTCGGTCGCGGCTTCGCCGGAACCCGACCATGCGGCACGGGCCTTGGCTTTCTGTTCTTCCATTGCGGAAGTAAAGCCGCTTTCATCAATGCCGATCTTGCGCGGTTTAAGCGCATCCTGCGTCAGATCAAGCGGGAAGCCATAGGTGTCATAAAGCTTGAAGGCAACATCACCTGAGAGGGTCGCGCCCTCGCCCATGCCATCGGTCGCGTCATCAAGCATCTTGAGACCGCGGTCCAGCATGGTTTTAAAGCCCTGCTCTTCAAGCTTCAAGGTTTCTTCGATCAATGCCTGCGCACGAACCAGTTCCGGGAAGGCACCACCCATTTTGCGCACCAGTGCCGGGACCAGTTTATACATCACCGGGTCCTGCGTGCCGATCATGTGCAGATGGCGCATGGCGCGACGCATGATACGGCGCAGAACGTTACCACGACCGGCATTGGACGGCAGAACACCATCAGCAATCAGGAAGCTGGTCGAACGCAGATGGTCGGCAACCACGCGGTGCGACACATTATGCGGACCATCGGGATCGGTGCTGGTGGCGTCCGCCGATGCTTCGATCAGCGCGCGCATCAGGTCGATGTCATAGTTATCGTGCTTGCCCTGAAGGACGGCGGCAATACGTTCAAGGCCCATGCCGGTATCAATCGACGGCTTTGGCAAATTGACGCGTTCGCCATTTGCCATCTGCTCGTACTGCATGAAGACGAGGTTCCAGATTTCGATGAACCGGTCGCCGTCTTCGTCGGCACTGCCTGGGGGGCCACCCCAGATTTTATCACCATGGTCAAAGAAGATTTCCGAACACGGACCACAAGGACCGGTATCACCCATCGACCAGAAGTTATCCGAGGTCGGAATGCGAATGATGCGATCATCGGAAAGACCGGCAATCTTTTTCCAAAGACCATGAGCCTCGTCATCGGTGTGATAGACGGTAACCAGCAGCTTGTCCGCCGGGAGGCCGTATTCCTTGGTGATCAGGTTCCAGGCAAATTCAATCGCATTTTCCTTGAAATAGTCGCCGAACGAAAAGTTGCCAAGCATTTCAAAGAAGGTGTGGTGACGGGCGGTATGACCGACATTTTCAAGGTCATTATGCTTACCACCGGCACGCACGCATTTCTGCGAGGTGGTCGCGCGTGAATAATCGCGCTGTTCCTGGCCGGTGAAAACGTTCTTGAACTGGACCATCCCTGCGTTGGTGAACATCAGGGTCGGGTCATTACGCGGTACCAGCGGGCTGGAAGACACGACCTCGTGGCCGTTCTTGCGGAAGAATTCCAGAAACGTGGTGCGGATATCGTTAACGGTCTGCATCTCTCTCCAACCCGGAAAACGCGGAACAATCGCTGCCGCAAACTTGCAGCGCGACTGCCCTATTTAGCGGCTCGGCCCTGTGCTGTCCAGTCGGGGAAAGGCTTTGCGGTGTTTAAGTGACAATTTCTGCATCCGGCACCGCATCGGCACTCCGCCACACCATGATTAAATATGACGACCTAATCAAGAACCGGGCGCATGAAACTGCGCTCGTAACTGATGATGCTGCGGTTGCGTTTTTCAAGTTCTAGTGTCACAACACACTCGTCATCATCAGCCATGCGATTGCGGTAATCCTCATAAGCCCCAAGGCTCGGAAAGCTGAACAGGGCATAAGCGATGTTGCTTGCCCCTTCATGCGGCAGGAAATAGCCGTGATGCGTCCCGCCCATCCGGTTGACTATGGGAATCCAGCGACGGGCATAATCCTCGAACTCGGGGATTTTATGCATGTCGATAACATATTTCAGATAGCAGGTGATCACGGCGGGAGCTTTCGTAAATTCCAGAACGCGTGACGGTTATTTGTCGACGCCTTCCTGAATCTGTTCGCCAAGTTTTTCAACATCGCGGCCAAATCCGGATGCAGTTTCACAGGCTGCAAGCGACATGCCAAAGCCCGCGATCAGGGCCAGTGCCAGAATACGTTTTACAAAGGTCGACATCGTTTTGCTCCTGCCTTTAACGACATGTTGATTTTAAAAGCCGAGATGGGACCAGCTTTGGCCTGACACATCAAACGACTGAAATCGGATGCTATCTTGTCCGGGACGCACCCGGCTGGCAACTCTTTCCTGCATGGGTAATTTAAAAGCCGCACAGAAAAACGGACGTGCCGCAGCACGCCCGTTTCCGTTTGCTCGTTTCGTGTTCTTTGACCGTGATCAGATCGGCGGGCGACGGCCACGCAATGCGTTGACCAGAAGCGACACCACAAACAGCACCAGGAAGACAAAGAACAGGATCTTTGCGATCCCGACAAACGTACCTGCCAAGCCGCCAAAACCAAGGACGGCGGCGACAAGCGCCAGAATGAGACAAAAGACTGCCCAACCCAACATGATGTTATCTCCTTTTCGGTTTTGGCCGCTGGCGGATCACCGGAACCAAGCCCGGTGCCCGTCAGGCATCAGAAAAGCCATTTGGCATTGTGTTATTCGGCTTCGTCCTGAATGGATTCACCGGCATTTTCCATGTCTTTGCCAAAGCCTTCTGCGGTTTCACAAGCAGCAAGGCCAAGCCCCATGCCGGAAATCATTGCAACGGCGAAAAGCTTTTTCCAAAAATCGGACATTTCGGTTTCTCCGGTTTGCTCGACGTGAATTCGTTCACACCTCCCATAACGGGC
>CBIHMD010000177.1:0-6015 GCA_966210655.1 uncultured Thalassospira sp. | reverse complement strand
GACGGGCTTTGATGCCTATCTCGGCATGTTGTGTGTTGATGTGCTAGCAAGCCTTCCCGAGGCCCGGCGCAAGGGCAAAATGTGCCAGGCGGTTGCGCGGCATGCGGTGCAATTTTCGACATGGCAGTCGCTGTCACAGGCGGGCGTGGAAAATTCGGAAATGGCGGCACTGATGGATGACTGGCTGCATAAATGCCCGGTTTCGTGATCGGGCTTTGTGGCCTAGTCCATCGGTCGCTGGCGCATCTTTTTGACATCGCCGCGTTTCTTTTTCGTGTCGACCCGTTTGCGTTTCGCCGACAGGGACGGGCGGGTTTTGACGCGAAATTTTTTGCGTTCGGCGGCTTTGCGCAACAGTGCCAGAAGCCGTTCTATCGCATCCTGCTTGTTGCGTTCCTGGGTGCGGTAACGCTGCGCGTCAAAAATGATTTCGCCGTCATTGGTCAGCTTGCTGCCTGCCAGTTCGCGCAATCGATCACGCACGCGTTGCGGCAATTCCGTCAGGTCATCGATGCGCACGCGCATTTGTACCGCGGTCGATACTTTATTGACGTTCTGGCCGCCAGGTCCGGATGCGCGCACGAACTGGAATTGCAGGTGGCGTTCATCAAGATAAAGATCATTTGAGATTTCGAGCATGGCGGATCGTCTAAGTAATAGGGGCGATAAGTTGTGCGGCGAATTTGCACTGCGGATGCCCGGAAACCGGTGGGTGCTGTCGATTGAAAATCGATCACATTCCACCTACATTGAAGGCACTTACCCTGTCAGGGGCGGGCAGGGCTGTAAACAGGAAATAGGACGTGCAGGCATCGTATCTTTATCTGGCCTTGGGCTGGCTGTCAGTTGGACTTGGCATTGTTGGCGCTTTTCTGCCGCTCCTGCCGACGACGCCCTTCATGTTGCTGGCTGCCTGGCTGTTTAGCAAGGGTTCCCCGCGTCTGCATGCGTGGATTTATAACCACCCGCACTTTGGCCCGTCCATCCGGCACTGGAACGAACATGGTGTGATCAATCGCCGGGCCAAAATCATGGCGATGTCGGCCTTTGTCGTGGTGATTGCCGCATCCCTGATCTTTGTCGAGAACCGCTGGGTCGTGATGATCCAGTTACTGGTCGCGATCCCGGTCAGTTGCTTCATCCTGTCGCGCCCGTCGCATATTCCTGCGCAAATCCCGGTGCCGCAAGCCGGAGAGCCGCACGCCTGAAAATCAGGTGCCCGATTTCCGGGTCAGTTCTTCCTGACAGGTTTCTTCAAGCTTATCGAGTTCATCAAGTGTCGCATCGATATCCTGACGCTGTTTGCGCAGGGTATCGCGGCGTTCATTGATTTTATCAACAAGGATGGTCAGCTGCATGATTTCGCTGCGGTCCGTATCATACAGGTCCAGCAGGTCGCGGATTTCCTTAAGCGAAAAACCAAGCCGCTTGCCGCGCATGATCAGGCGCAGACGCACGCGGTCGCGCGCGCTGTATATGCGGGTCTGTCCCTGACGCGCAGGCGCGATCAGTTCCTGATCCTCGTAAAAACGGATGGTACGCGTCGTGACGTCGAACTCGCGGGCAAGGTCGGTGATGGAATAGCTGTCGTTCATGACATCCCGTTCAGGTTTACGCTTACGTAAACGAAAACTACATGCTTTCTTGCGCGATCACAATCGGCAATTCTTTTGGCAATTCAACGCAAAACCTGCTGCCTTCGTCCGGTTTGCTTTCCACCGTGATCGTCCCGCCATGCCGGTCGGCGATTTTCTTGCAGATCGCAAGTCCGATACCGGTCCCGGCATATTCACCGTAACCGTGCAGGCGTTTGAAGATTTCAAAGATTGTTGCGTGATATTGCGGTTCGATCCCGATGCCGTTATCGGCAACGAAAACCTTCCAGCTTTCATCGGTTTCCTCGGCATAAATCCGGACTTCACCCGTGTCCGGATCGCTGTATTTAAGGCCGTTTGAAACAAGGTTCTGAAACAGCAGCAAAAGCTGGCTGGCATCGCCGGTCACGGTTGGCAAAAAGCCTTCGCGAAGGATATTGCCTGCCGGACCAAGGCCCGCACGCCGGAAATTTGCGGCAATCGCATCAAACAGGCTGTCAAGCGGCACCGCATGGAACGGTTTGCCGTGTCGGCCAACCCGTGACAGGGTCAGAAGATCGTCGATCATGCGCTGCATGCGTTGCGTGCCATCAACCGCATAATGGATGAATTCATCGGCGGTTTCGTCAAGCTGGTCCTTGTATCGCCGCGCAATCAGCTGTGTATAGCTTGACACCATGCGAAGCGGTTCCTGCAGATCGTGGGATGCTGCATAGGCGAATTGTTCAAGTTCGCTGTTGGAACGTTCCAGTTCCGCCATGGTCCGCTGGATTTCCATCTCGTGGCGTTTACGCTGTGAAATGTCGCGAAGCGTGATGATGTAATGATAGCGCCCGTCTGCGGAAAAATGGCTGATCGCGACTTCCAATGGCACGTTACGACCGTTTTTGGTGCAGGCCAGAACCTCGATCACACCGGTTCCAAGGTCCGTCAGCAAACGGTCCGCAGTCGGTCGATCTGGCGGGGTATGATCGCTGTCAGGTAACAGAAACCGGATGATGTTGCCGAGCTCCGGGTCACCATTCGGGCCGCAAAGTTCCTGCGCACGGGCATTGAGCGGTTCGATATTGCCGTCATCGGATGCGACGAGAATGGCATCGATGGTATTTTGCAAAATTGCACGTGTACGATCTTCGCTGCGTTTGGTCTGATTGACCAGTTCGGCCAGCTCGGCGGCTTGCTGGCGCAAAAGCCGGTCGCGCTGCACGGCAAGCGTCACATCGCGCACGGTCAATGAACACAGTTTTTCCCCGCGCGATGTCCGGATCGGATGAATACGGATCGACTGTTCCATACGTTCGAACGTGGCGGCAAATTGCGGCAATGGTCGCAGCGGCAATGCGCCCTGATTCAGGGACGGCGAAATCACCGCCGGCATCCCGAATTCAAGACAATCCTTGATTGCCTGACATAACCGACCCAGCCGCGTTTCGGGGAAAACAGCACTTAGTCGTTTGCCCAATGCCTGTTCTGCCGAAAGCCCCGAACGGTTTTGCATCCACTGGTTCCAGTGGCATATCGTCCGGTCCGTACCGATCACCACCAACCCGACATCGGCTGTATCAAGCAGACTGCCATACAGATCGGCTGCTTCTGCTGCGTCGGATATATCGACAATCGGCGGAGTGGATTTTGCCATTGTATTGCCCGTCAACCGAGCGTGTCTTCGAGGAACCGGCGTACCAGTTCCTTCAGGGTCTGGATGGAATCAAGATCCATGACAAACAGAACATAACCGTCAATATCGTTCTGGCGCAGCATGAATTGCACATGCAGGATCATCAGAACCGGCATCTTGCCCGATGTTACGTCAAACACCGCCTCGTCATTTAAAAGCGCCCGGCTTTCGCGTTTACGAAATGTCGGCATCGAACAATTGATTGGCTGGCCCAGCACGTTGGCAATACTGCCAAGACAGGCATTCAGGATGATGTTACCGACCTCCATCAGGGCTTCCTGTTCAAGATCGGTCAGGGTATCGAGCGGCACATCGACCTTAAGCAGACGGCGCACCAGTTCAAGGCTGCGCTTTTCAGGGAAAACCAGCATCGCCTCGCCCTTGAACGGGCCATCGAATGTCTGGCTGACGGCGGAAACCACTTCTTCGGGGGACGATGTCAGGTTTGAATCGGAAAACCGTTCGACAAAGGTGATGGTCGGCACCGTCAGTTCGACCGGCTGGTCAACCATTTCCGAAAGCGACGCAGCGGCACGGCCGACTCCGATATTAATCAGCTCGCTGATCGTGTCATGTTCAAGCTCGCTTAGATCGATCATCGCCCGGCTTCCTTGCCTTTCAGATAATCGCAAATCTTTTCCTCGGTCGGCGGTTTGGCAAGGAAATCCATGCCCAGTCCCGCAGCCTTGTTCTGGATTTCTTTCTGTATATTGGCAGTCAGAAGCGCAATTGCAGCATCGGGATAATCCGCGCGCAGCTTTTCACCCAGTTCCAGCCCGTTCATGCCGGGCATGTTGAAGTCGATGACAAGGTAGTCATAGGCATGTTCAGCGGCCATTGCCTGCGCCTTTTCGGCTTCTTCCGCTTCGTCCACCCGCCAGTCGGCAAAGTTGCTGGTGATAAAAGCCTTGACCAGCAGACGGGCAAATTTGCTGTCATCGACAAGCAGGACAGATCGGTTCTGGGACATGTTTTTCTCTGATTTTCGGTTTGTGTTTTGTTGTATCAGCGCCACCCGCAAGGATAGGGACGATTATAGAGTAGGCGCAACCTTGCGTGAAAGCTGTTCGATCTGTTTGGCGATGATATTTGCCGGACGAGGCTCGGAAATCAGGAAGCCCTGTATTTCATCGCAGCCATGTTCGCGCAGGAATTCAAGCTGTTCCTCGGTTTCCACACCTTCAGCCACCACCTTCAGGCCCAGATTGTGCCCCATGATGATAATCGTATTGGTGATCGCCGCATCGTCGGGATCGGTCGTCACATCGCGGACAAAGGACCGGTCAATCTTGATCGAGTTGATCGGTAGCCGTTTCAGATAGGCAAGCGATGAATAACCCGTACCGAAATCGTCAATCGCAATCTGCAGGCCAAGTTTACGCAACTCGTCAAGGATCGAGGCGGACCGCTTGATTTCATGCATCATCACGGTTTCGGTGATTTCAAGCACGATACGCGATGCCGGTGTCGCCGTTTCGTCAAGGATACGCGATATCGTTTCGGTAATCCGGCCTTCGATCAATTGGCGGGGCGACAGGTTGACCGCAATGCTGACCGGCGGCAGGCCCAGCAAATCCCATTCGCGGATCTGATCGCAGACCCGGCGCAATACCCATTCACCGATCCTGCCGATCAGGCCGGTTTCCTCGGCCACCGGAATGAACTGCATCGGCGATATAAAGCCGCGTCCCGGCTGGTTCCAGCGGATCAGCGCCTCAAGGCCGGCAAGCCTGCCGGATGCCAGTTCGATTTTCGGCTGGTAATAAAGTTCAAACTGTTCTTTGGCCAAGGCTTCGCGCAGGTCGGTTTCAATGGCAAGTCTGGCAACGGCACTTTCATTCATCGTCTTGGTAAAGAAATGATAGGTCCCGCCGCCGCGTGCCTTGGCACTATACATTGCCGTATCGGCATTGCGCATCAGGGTCGGGAAATCATCACCATCTGCGGGGCAAAGGGCGATCCCGATGGATGGCGTGATGAATAATTGCCGCCCCTGAATATCGAATGCCGGGGACAGGGCATCAAGAACCGCCTGCGACAGAGTGGCGGCATCCTGCGTTTCGCGCAGGCGCGGAATGATGATCAGAAACTCGTCCCCGCCCAGTCGCCCGATGACCTCCTGTCGGCTGACCACCCGGCGCAGCCGGTCAGCAACCGCCTTTAGCAGCATATCGCCGACATTGTGACCGAGGCTGTCATTGATCAGCTTGAACCGGTCCAGATCGATAAACAGGATGGCGGTGGCGCGGTGGCGCGGGCCGGGCGCATCGCGCTTGTGGCTCTCAAGCGCCATTTTCAGGCTGTATTCCAGCATACTGCGATTGGGAAGATCGGTCAGGGCATCGTGATTGGCCATATAGACCAGTTGTTCTTCATAACGCTTGCGCGCGGTAATATCGTGCAGGACAACGGTGATCAGGGGTGTTTCCGCCTCTGGAATCGGGCGGAAAGCGGCGCTGACCTCGATCTCGGTCCCGCCCATCCGTATCAGGGGTAATGTCAGGCGCTGTTCTGCGAGATGATGGCGCAGGTCAGGTCCGACAAGTTCGGCCAGACTTTCTTCAAAATGCGGAATGGCGCGCGGTGCAACGAATTCCAGAAGCGAACGGTCTTTGGGCGTTTCATCCTCGGCCAAACCCAGCAACGCATGGGATGCATGGTTACATTCGACAATGATGCCGTTTGGCGTGATGGTCAAAATACCGTCCGCCACGTTCTGGACAATGGCACGCAGGCGGGACT
>CBIHMD010000176.1:0-6030 GCA_966210655.1 uncultured Thalassospira sp. | reverse complement strand
GATATGCTCCGTGGGCGACCGGGTAAGTGTCGACGGAGGTTTTTTGTTTCTGGGCCTATATGAAACCGGGCCTATACGAAACAAAGACCGCGTTCAGACCGGGAGTTTGCAATGACAGATGATAAAAGCGCGACACAGGGTCCATCGGACCAGGATCTTCAGGATCTTATCGCGGAAAATGATACTGGCGCGCGTCAGCCAACCGGCATGACAGCACGCATTTTGCTGTATGTCGCTGTGGCATGGTCGCTGTTCCAGCTTTGGCTGGCATCGCCACTGCCCTACATTTTCAGTTTTGGTGTTTTCAACTCGACAGAAGCACGGTCGATCCATCTGGCCTTTGCCGTGTTCCTGGCGTTTCTGGCTTATCCGGCCTTCAAGAATTCGCCGCGAAGCTATATCCCGGTTCTGGACTGGGTGCTGGCGGCAGCCGGGGCATTCTGCGCCCTTTATATCTATATTTTCTATCGCGAGCTGTCATCGCGTCCGGGCCTGCCGATCACACAGGATCTTGTGGTTGCTGGTCTCGGTTTGCTTCTGCTACTCGAAGCAACGCGGCGCGCACTTGGTCCGCCCCTGATGTGCGTGGCGGTGCTGTTCCTTTGTTATGTGTTCTTTGGCAATGCCTCGTGGGTGCCCGATGTCCTGCAATGGGCCGGGGCGAGTTTCTCGAAGGCGATGTCGCATCAATGGATCACGACCGAAGGCGTGTTCGGGATTGCGCTTGGCGTTTCGACAAGCTTCGTGTTCCTGTTTGTGCTGTTTGGCTCGTTGCTTGATAAAGCCGGGGCAGGCAACTATTTCATCAAGGTGGCATTTGCTGCCCTTGGTCACATGCGCGGCGGTCCGGCAAAGGCGGCCGTTCTGGCATCGGCGATGACCGGGCTTATTTCAGGTTCGTCGATTGCCAACGTGGTGACCACGGGGACTTTTACCATCCCGCTGATGAAACGCGTCGGTTTCTCGGGCGAGAAGGCCGGTGCGGTCGAAGTCGCATCGTCGGTCAATGGTCAGATCATGCCACCGGTCATGGGGGCTGCGGCCTTTTTGATGGTGGAATATGTCGGCATTCCGTATCCGGAAGTCATCAAGCATGCCTTCCTGCCAGCGACGATTTCCTATATCGCGCTGATCTATATCGTCCATCTTGAGGCGCTTAAGGCCAATATGAAGGGCCTGCCGAAACGTCAGACATCGACCGTTCAGCAAGTGCTGATGCGTTCGCTTCTGTTCGTGCTGTCGCTGGTTATTCTTGCGGGTGTGATTTACTACGCGATCAATTTCCAGAAACAGATATTCGGTAACGCGGTTGGCTGGATTGTCGCGGTCGAATGTGCCGCGATCTATTTTGCCGGTCTGTATTATGCGGCGAAATATCCCGATCTTGAACTGGATGATCCCAACAAGCCGGTGCTGGAGCTTCCGGCACTGGGTGAAACCGCCAAGTCCGGCCTGCATTATCTGCTGCCGGTCGTGGTGCTGGTCTGGTTCCTGATGATCGAGTTGAAGTCACCGGGGCTGTCGGCCTTCTGGGCGACGGTTCTGATGCTGTTCATCATGCTGACCCAGCGTCCGGTCAAGGCGTTCTTCCGCAAGCAGCCGGACTATATGGCAAGCGTGAAAGACGGCATTGCCGATGTGATTGACGGTTTTGCCACCGGTGCGCGCAACATGATCGGGATCGGGGTGGCGACGGCTGCTGCCGGTATCATCGTGGGCACGGTGTCGCTGACCGGGATCGGTCAGGTGATGGTTGAGTTTGTGGAACTGATTTCGGGCGGCAATCTGATGCTGATCCTGATCTTTACCGCGATCATCAGCTTGATCCTTGGCATGGGCCTGCCGACGACGGCGAACTATATCGTCGTGTCGAGCCTCATGGCGCCGGTGATTGTCGAGCTTGGGGCTGCGAACGGCCTGATCGTGCCGCTGATTGCGGTGCATCTGTTCGTGTTCTATTTCGGCATCATGGCCGATGTGACGCCGCCGGTCGGTCTGGCATCCTTTGCCGCGGCGGCGGTATCAGGGGCCGATCCGATGAAGACCGGCTTTGTCGCGTTCTTTTACAGCATGCGGACGGCGGCCCTGCCGTTCCTGTTCCTGTTTAACACGCAGCTTCTGATGATCGGGCTTGATCACCCACTTGATGTGGTGATGGTGATTGTCGTTTCGATCATTGCCATGCTGGTGTTTGCCGCAGGGACGATGGGATATTTCTTCACGCGGTCGAAATTGTGGGAAAGTGCGGCACTTCTGCTGATCGCCTTTACCCTGTTCCGTCCGGGTTTCTGGCTTGATCTGCTCGAACCGCCCTATGAAAACCTGCCCGCGACCGAGATTGTTGAAAAGGCGGCCGATATGCCCGCCAATACCAGCATTCTTCTGGATGTCGAGGGCATCAGTCTGGAAGGCGACGAAGTCACCAAATCGGTGATGTTGCCACTGGGCCCGACGGCATCGGGTGAGGACCGTCTTTATAATGCGGGCATCGCCGTTCGCACCGAAGACGGAAAGGTCTTTATCGATGATCTGGTGTTTGGGGGGCCGGCCGAGAAAGCCGGGCTTGATTTCGACTTTGAAATCACCGCGATCAAGATCGAAGCCGACCGCATGCCCAAAGAGGTGTTCTTTATCCCGGCGTTCCTTTTGCTGGGCGGGATCATCGTGTTGCAACGCCGTCGTCGTCGTGCCGAACCGGCTTAAGGAGGGCCAAGTCCATGTATAAGGATATTCTGGTTACAGTGGATCTTGATCATGATCTGTCATGGAAAAAAGCCATTCCGGTCGCCATCAAGCAAGCTCAGGCATTTAACGCACGCCTTCATGTCCTGACCGTGGTTCCCACGGTCGGGATGTCGATGGTCGGGCAGTTCTTTCCGAAGGGGTACGAGAAGAAAGTTCTCGATGCCTATAACGAAAGACTGCATCAGTTCGTGTCCGAACATATTCCGTCCGACCTCAAGGTCCAGCATATTGTTGGTCAGGGAACGGTTTACGAGGTCATCCTGAGAATGGCGAAAAAGACCAAATGTGATCTGATCGTCATCGGGGCACATCGCCCGGAACTGAAGGATTACCTTTTGGGGCCGAACGCCGCGCGCGTTGTGCGTCATGCCGATTGTTCGGTGATGGTTGTTCGCGACTGATTGCGATCCAGCCTGTCAGACAGATAGAAAAAGGGGCAGTGCCATATGGTACGGCCCCTTTTGCATGTCAGGTTAGCGGATGTTGCTGATTATTTGGCTGCGCACGGATTTGCCGCACATGGATTGGCAGCGCAAGGATTGGAGGCAGCGCACGGGTTTGCGGCGCACGGGTTGGCAGCACACGGGCTGCAGGGATTTACGGCCTTTTTCGCAGCACACGGGTTAGCGGCACATGGATTTGCCGCGCACGGGTTGGCTGCACATGGATTGGCGGTGCAGCTTGCGACTTCTGCGGTTGGTGTCGGAAGCGGGGCTGCGTGTGCCATCGGGGCTGCCATTGCAAGGCCGGCACCAACGGCAATCGCGGGGATCAGAGCCGTGTGGGAGAAGAAGCTGGATTTTTTGGACATGGATTGCCTCACTGATTAAGCGTTCATTTCGATACGATTGCCCGGACGTGTGAATGTTTGTCGTCCGACGGAGGCCAATATGCGCCAAATCGATTGGTGCGAAACGTCACATGGTTTCACTGTTGTGTGAGAGAACCGTGTGAGGGAAGTGGCCAAAAGATGCTCTGGGTTGAATGATGCCGGAATAATTTATGTTTCATTTTTTATGCTTTGGTATCAAAACGATTGAAAAACCGATAGATTTTCCACATTTAAGAAATCAGGGACACAGGTAGCGGAGCATGGCGCGCGGTTGAATAAACCGTGAGAACAGCCGTCACGGAGACCGGAACAGAGAATGAAAAAACAACAGGGTCACATGATCGGGGGGCTTTTTGCGGCTGTTTTGGTTGCAATATCGTTGCCCGGTTCGGGGCTGGCGCAGTCCGCGGATGTGCCAATTCCCGATATAGTGGAAATTCCGGCCGGTTGGTTCTTTCAGGGGTCCGACGGGATCGAGCGGCAATATGCCTATCAGATCGACGAGCAGGTCTATGGCCACGATGTCAGTCGTCGCAACCGCTGGTACGATGTTGAAGTCGATAAATGGCGCATCTATCTGCCCGACTATTTCATCATGAAAACAGCGGTCACCAATGACCAGTATGCCGCCTTTATCGGCGATACCGGTCGTGATGCGCCTGATATCAGTGAAGAGGATTGGGAAAGTCTTGGGCTGATTTACGGTTATGATGCGACACGCCCGTTTGCATGGAAAAACGGTGAACCGCCTAGGGGCAAGGGAAACCATCCGGTTGTTCTGGTGTCATGGCGCGATGCGCATGATTATGCCAAGTGGCTGAGCGAAAAGACCGGCAAGAAATGGCGATTGCCCGAGGAAATTTACTGGGAAAAGGCAGTTCGTGGCCCGGATGGCATTTTTTATCCGTGGGGCAATATCTATGACCCGTTGCAGTTAAACAGTGCCGATCGCGGCCCGTTTGATACCGTCCCGGTCGGGCAATTCGAACCGGGGCCTTATGGGCTGTATGACGGGGCGGGGCAGGTGTTTGAATGGACCGCAACCAGTTCGCAGGCAGGCTATCGCATTGTTAAGGGCGGGTCGTGGGATGATCGCGGCTGCGGTGTCTGTCGCCCGGCAGCACGCCATGGCAGACCGGAACATATGCAGCATATCCTGATCGGTTTCCGGTTGATGTACGAATAGCCAGCAGCTTTGAAGCATCTTGCACATTGCGACAGAATCACTAATTCTTGAACGGGATTAATTGGCCGTCATGGTCAGGGACGGGTTATTTCTGCCGTTGCGGATAGGGTTCTCATCGCAAGGTTACTGGTGTTGGAATGACCGAGATTGCAATTGACTGGACATCGCTTCCGACAGGTCGGCTTGAACGGATGCTGGCTGCGGGGCGCGATGTTATGGAATGCCACCGGGTTTTGACGATTACCGGCGATAATATTGTCGGCGAACTGATCAAGACGGGTGGTCCCTTTTACGAATGGTCACATTATCCCGAAGGGGATGTTTATGACCGCAATTCGCACGCCCAGTTCTATTATCATGCCCACCCCAAGGACGAGCAGCGAGACTGGGACGAACATGGGCATTTCCATACGTTCCTGCGTCCGCGCGGGATGCCCGCCGGATCAAAGCCGTTACCGATCGAGGGATTTGACTATCCCGAAGGTCCGAATGACGCGCTTTCGCATCTGGTTGCGGTATCGATGGATGAATACGGTTTTGCCCAACGCCTGTTTACCACCAACCGCTGGGTCACCGGCGAGGTCTGGTATGATGGTGAAACCGTCGTCAGCATGCTGGAAAACTTCATCATTGATCACGCGCAGCCATCCTGGCCGGTTAATCGCTGGATATCGGGGATCATCTTTTTATACCGGCCGCAGATCGAACAACTGATCGGGCTGCGCGATGTGGCGATCCGTGAATGGCATGAAAAACATCCCGATCGCGACGTTTACGAAGATCGCGAACTGGAAGTGACATCGACCATCGATATCCGGGTCGAGGAACAGATCCGGGCAATTACCGAGGAACTCGGCCGGCGACGTGCGGCGGCGTAATATCGTTCCGGCAAATAAAAACGGCCAATGCGGATGCACTGGCCGTTTTTTGATGCGATATCAGATATCAAAGGCGCTTAATGCGCTTTCAGATATTCAATGACATCGGCAATCTCGTCTTCTTTTTTCAGCTTCAGGGTCATCTTCGAGCGTTCTTTCGAGCCCGCGATTTCGCTAAGCTTGGCGGACGGGTCCTGAAGATAGTCAACCAGGAAGGCTTCATCGATGGTGAAACCTTTGTCACAAGCTGCCTGATAGCCCTTGCCGTATTTGTAATCGGCGACATGGCCACAGTGTGCGCCGAAAGCACCGGCAAGCGATGGACCGACCTTGTACTGGCCGGGTTCCACGCTGTGGCAGGCAGCGCATTTCTTGAATACCTTTTCACC
>CBIHMD010000175.1:0-6036 GCA_966210655.1 uncultured Thalassospira sp. | reverse complement strand
GCGGATCATTCGGTCTTACGGTGACGGCAAGGTCTGTTGATGGCGACGATGTTGCGACGACCAGCGAGACCATTGCGGTCGATGTTGCCGGTGTCGCGGACGCGCCGATACTTGATCTGTCGAATGCCAGTGGTGATGAGGGCAATGCTGTTGCCCTTGATATTGATGCAGCCCTGACTGACAGCAGCGAAACCCTGATGATCACGATTAGCGGTGTGCCCGATGGCGCAACACTTTCGGCCGGAACCGATAACGGGAACGGGACCTGGACGTTAAGTGCGTCGCAGCTAAGCGGTCTGACGATCACACCGGCAAGCGATTATTTCGGAACTTTCGAATTGACCGTGTCGGCCCGGTCACGGGACGGCAACGATACCGCAACCACAACAGCGATCCTTCTGGTGACCATCGAGGAGGAAATCGTCGATCCCGATGAAACCGGATGGGGTGGTGAAGCAAACGAAACTTTCTATACCGGTTCCGGAAACGACACCATCGGTGCAGGTGGCGGGAACGACACTGTCTCGACAAATGGCGGGAATGATACGATCTGGGCCGGGAACGGCAATGACGTGATTTATGCCGGGGACGGCGATGACAGTATCACCGGTGATGGTGGCAACGATTATATTGATGCCGGTACCGGCAACGATACCGTCCATGGTGGCGAAGGCACAAACACGATCTATGCCGGTGAAGGCAATGACTATGTTACCGGCGGCAGTGGCAGTGACAAGATCCATGCCAGTGGCGGCGATAACATTGTTTATGCCAACGAAGGCGCCAATACCATCCAGACGGGTGCGGGCAACGACACCATTTATAGTGGCAGCGGCGGCGATACCATTATTGGTGGTGACGGTAACAATATCGTCAGTGCCGGTGAAGGTAACAACCGGATATGGACCGGTACAGGTAACGATACGATCAGTGTTGGCAGCAATGACGATTATATCGATGCCGGTGAGGGCAATAACACGGTTACCGGTGGCGAGGGCCGCAATATCATCGTGACCGGCAGTGGTGACGACAGCATCACGGCAGGCAGCGGCAATGATACGGTCGCCTCGGGAGGCGGCAATGATCGCATTGACGTCAGCGGGGGCAGCAACACCGTTTGGGGTGAAGGCGGAAACGACTCCATCCATGGCGGTTATGGTAACGACACCTTCCTTGGTGGTGACGGCAACGACATCCTGACAGCCGATGGTGGAACCAACTATTTCGACGGCGGATCGGGCAACGATACGCTGACCACTGGCTGGGGCAGGGATACGCTATATGGCGGTTCGGGTAACGACATCATTGATGGTGGTGGCGACGACGACTGGCTGTATGGCGAAGACGGTAATGACACCCTGACCGGCGGGGCAGGACGTGACACCCTGTCTGGCGGCGATGGTGCCGATATGCTGCTGGGCGGGGATGACGACGATACCCTGATCGGCGGTACCGGTGATGACCAGCTTTACGGCGGTGGCGGATCGGACCTGTTTATTTTCAATATGGGTGACGGGGCGGATCACGTGGATGGCGGGGCCAATGGCTGGACCACCGATACCATCGAATTGCATAGCGCCAATGGTGGCAATATCGATTCGAGTGACTGGACCATCGTTCTGGATGAAGGCAGCATTACGAAATCGAAACACAACTATATGGAACTCTCCACCGATTCGTCGGGAACCATTGTATTTTCTGATGGAACCGAGTTGACATTTTCCAATGTCGAACGTATCGAGTGGTGACGAAAAGGCGCTTTGGATGCCGTCGGGACGCAATCTCGGCGGCATTGCCGGTTTTCTGGGGGAATTCACCCTGTCGCGATTGACAGCCATGGTGTGAAGTCCTATACAGCGGACCTCGAATTTTATTGGATTACCTTTATTAGAACGGAGTAAGTGCAGTGAAGCGCACCTACCAGCCCAGCAAACTCGTACGGAAACGCCGCCACGGCTTCCGTTCCCGCAGCGCGACCGTCGGTGGCCGCCGTGTGCTGACCGCACGCCGCGCCAAGGGCCGCAAGCGTCTGTCGGCCTAATGTTGTGACCGTTTCGGTGGAACGCTTGAAAAAGCGCGCAGAATTTCTTCGCGTCGCAGGCACCCGCCGGAAATGGGTTACACAAGGATTGATCCTTCAGGGCGCTCCGCGTCCCGGGATCAAACCGGACACAGAATACGCCGGTGAGGATCGACTCGCACGAGTCGGATTTACCGTCACCAAAAAGGTGGGCAAGGCCGTCGTTCGCAATCGCGTTCGGCGGCGTTTGCGTGCTGTGGCAGATCAATTGATGATGGAAATGGCATTGCCCGGTTGGGATTATGTCGTGATCGGTCGTCAACAGACCATTGACCGGGACTTTGAAAAACTGGTTGATGACATGCGGTTTGCCCTGCGGCGTATCCCTGATGCCAAACCTTCTGCCCCGGATGGTCAACGGCCCCGCAAGGGACGTGGATCCAGACCCGGTGGTGTGACGAAGGCAGGAGACTCTGCGAAATGAGTAACCTTCCCGGATCGAATGTGGGCCCCTTGGCGTGTCTTCTTCAAATCGCGGTTCGCGGCTACCAGCTCTTTTTATCGCCCTATATCGGGTGGTCCTGCAGATATCAGCCGACCTGTTCGGCCTATATGATGGAGGCCCTTGCCTGCCATGGGGCAATAAAAGGCGGCTGGATGGGTTTTAAGCGGATAATGCGTTGCCATCCATGGGGGGGTCATGGTTATGATCCCGTGCCCGGATGTGGCTGTGAACAAAACAAAGCGCCGTCGGAGGATGAACTCCGGTTAACGGCGCTTTAGTCATGTAAATAGAATACCGGTCAGGCGTTCTTCGCCGCCGGACGAAAGCGGAAAGAGGCGATGAACGAACAACGTAACCTGTGGATTGCGATTGCAGCTTCGGTCGCAATCCTTGTCGGGTTCCAATTCTTTTTCGCTCCCGAACCTGCGCCGCAGGATCGGGAAGCGCAAGTTCGCGAACAACTTGACGTCAATGGCAATACTGTACCGCAGGCTGCCTCGAACGTGCCCAGTGTGCCGGGTGGTGCTGCACCGGCGGCTCCGGTCGTCAACCGCGACGCAGCACTTGCAAAAGCTCCGCGTATCAAGATCGAAACCCCGCGTGTCGAGGGTTCGATCCGTCTGGTTGGTGGCGTGATTGACGACATCCAGTTGCAGGATTATCGCGAGACCGAAGAACCGGACAGTCCGCTGATCCACGTTCTGAACCCGACCGGTAGCGACAACGCATACTTTGCCGAATTTGGCTGGGTTGCCGCCGACAAGTCTGTCAGCGTTCCGAACAGCGATACCCAGTGGATCGCAAGTTCCAATGAACTGACGCCGGCAAAACCGGTAATGCTGAGCTGGGACAACGGCAGTGGCCTGACCTTCAACCGCGAAATTTCGATCGACGAGAACTATATGTTCTCGATCAAACAGTCGGTCAAAAACGACAGCGGTTCCGATGTCACCCTGTATCCTTACGGCCTGATTTCGCGCAAGGGCAAACCGACCACGGCAGGGTTCTATATCCTGCATGAAGGCCCGCTTGGTGTCATTGACGGCACCCTGACCGAAATCGATTATGATGATCTTGCCGAAGACGGTGCCGTGGAAAAGAAAACCACTGGTGGTTGGCTTGGCATTACCGACAAATACTGGCTGGTTGCGCTGGCGCCGTCCTCGGACGAGGCACTGACCACACGTTTCAGCCACCATGTTGCCGAGAATTCCGACAAATACCAGACCGATTATCTTGGTGCGGCCCGCACGGTTGCGGCCGGTGCCGAAGCGGCTTCGGAAACCCGTCTGTTTGCCGGTGCCAAGGAAGTGTCTGTTCTGGACGCTTATGCCAATGAATATGGCATCACCAATTTCGACCTCGCGATTGATTTCGGCTGGTTCTACTTCCTGACCAAACCGTTCTTCCTGTTCCTGCAGTGGCTGAACCATCTGGTTGGCAACTTCGGCGTTTCCATCCTGATCTTCACCGTTCTGGTGAAGGCCGTGATGTTCCCGTTGGCCAACAAGTCGTACAAATCCATGAGTGCGATGAAGAAACTGCAGCCGCAAATCACCAAGATGCGCGAGCAGTTCAAGGATGACCGCCAGCGTCAGCAGCAGGAAATGATGGCGCTTTACAAGCGCGAGAAGATCAACCCTGCTTCGGGTTGCCTGCCGATTGTGGTTCAGATTCCGGTATTCTTCGCACTTTACAAGGTGCTGTTTGTGAATATCGAAATGCGCCACGCACCGTTCTTTGGCTGGATTCAGGACCTTTCGGCACCGGATCCGACGTCGCTGTTCAATCTGTTTGGTCTGATCCCGTGGGATCCGCCGCAGATGCTGATGATTGGTGTATGGCCGCTGATCATGGGGATCACCATGTTCTTGCAGCAGAAGCTGAACCCGGCACCGGCTGATCCGACGCAGGCCAAGATCATGATGTTCCTGCCGCTGATCTTTACCTTCATGCTGGCAAGCTTCCCGGCGGGTCTTGTGATCTATTGGGCATGGAACAACACGCTGTCGATCGCACAGCAACGTTACATCATGTACAAGATGGGGGTTTGATCCCCCATCCTTCCCGCGCGGGCGTGCTGCGCCCTGCGGGCTCAAGGAACGATAATGACCGAAGAAAAATTGCCATCGGCAACTGCAATCCCGACATTTGAATCGGCTCAGATCGAAGCCGGGCGGAAACTGTTTTCCCGCCCGGTTACTTTCATGTTGGGGGTGGCGCAACTTGAACAGCTACCGCCCGAAGACAAGATCGAAATCTGCCTTGCAGGCCGGTCCAATGTTGGAAAATCCAGCCTTTTTAATGCCATAACCGGCCGCAAGGATATGGCCCGGACGTCAAACACGCCCGGTCGGACCCAGCAGCTGAACTATTTCGACCTGGACGGTGCCCTTAATATTGTCGATTTACCGGGCTATGGTTTTGCCAAGGCACCCAAGGATATCGTCGATACATGGCAGAATGTGATCAAACAATATCTGCGCGGACGTGTGACGTTGCGTCGTGTGTTTGTTTTGATCGATTCCCGGCACGGCTTTATGAAGGCCGATCTTGAAATGATGAAGATGCTTGATGAAGCTGCCGTGTCTTATCAGATTGTGCTGACCAAGGCCGACAAGCTTAAAAAAGGCCAGATGGAAAAACGCATTCGCGAAGTGGTCGAAGCGGTGAAAAAACATCCTGCTGCCCTGTCGCAGCTTTTCGCGACATCAAGCGAAAAAGGCACTGGCCTTGAGGCGCTTCGCGCAGAAATCGCAACGCTGCTATAATTACCCGATAGCGCTCGTATAACGATTGGGGAAAAGACATGAACGAAGAAGTCCGTTCTGAAGAAGAAAACTCGGAATCCAGCGCGTACCGGACGCTGGCACGTGCCAAGGTCCTGTCCGAGGCTCTTCCCTATATGCGACGCTATAACGGTCAGACGATCGTGGTTAAATATGGCGGGCACGCAATGGGCGACCCGGAACTGGCACGCCTGTTTGCCCAGGATATGGTGCTGTTAAAGCAGGTCGGCATGAACCCGATCGTTGTGCACGGCGGCGGTCCGCAGATCGGTCAGATGCTGAAAGAGCTTAACATCCAGTCCGAATTTGTTGACGGCCTTCGCGTGACCGACCAGCAGACCATCGACGTTGTCGAAATGGTTCTGGCCGGCAAGATCAACAAGGAAATCGTTTCGAACATCAACCGCGCCGGGGGTGTTAGCGTTGGCCTGTGCGGCAAGGATGCGCACCTGATCAAGGCGCGCAAACTGCAACGCACGAAGCGCGATCCGGAAAGCAATATCGAGAAGGTCCTTGATCTTGGCTTTGTCGGCGAGCCGGTTGAAGTCAATCCGCATGTGCTTGATTGCTTTATCAATACCGACATTATTCCGGTAATTGCACCGATAGGGGTTGGTGAAGACGGTCAGACATACAATATCAATGCTGATACGGCTGCCGGTGCCATTGCACAGGCTGTCGGTGCCCGTCGTCGGCTCGGGGGCGGCGAGGCACTGGCCGTC